>NZ_BDLP01000054.1:0-18350 GCF_001950415.1 Roseomonas sp. TAS13 | reverse complement strand
GCCATGCGCCGGAGGATTTCGTGGCGCTGCAGGAGGACACGGTCAGCCTGCTGGCCCGCGAGCTGCTGCCCCGTCTCCGCGCCATTCCCCGCCCCGCCGGCCTCGCGGGCGCGGCGCGGGACCTGCTGGACGGCTGGGAGGGCGAGATGGCGGCGGACCGGCCGCAGCCGCTGATCTTCAACGCCTGGATGCAGGAGGCCGGCGCCCTGGCCCTGCGCGCCCGCGGCGTGCCGGAAGGAAGCTGGGAGGCGGAGCCGGAATTCCTCCGCTTCGTGCTGACCACCCCGGCGGGCGCCGCGCACTGGTGCGGGCCCGGCGGCTGCGACGCCCTGGTGGCCGAGGCGCTGTCCCGGGCCGGCGACGGGCTCGCCGCGCGCTTCGGCCCGGACCCCGCCGCCTGGCGCTGGGGCGAGGCGCACCGGGCGCTGTTCGAGCATCCGCTGCTGCGCTACGTGCCGCTGCTGTCCCGCCTGACCCGGATCAGCGTGCCGACGCCGGGTGACGACCAGACGGTGAACCGCGGCGGCTACCGGGAGGATTTCGCGCATGTGCACGGGGCGGGCCTGCGGCTGGTGGCGGACCTCGCCTCGCCGGACGGGCTGCTGGCGGTGATCGCCACCGGACAGTCGGGCAATCCCCTGTCCCGGCATTGGTCCGACCTGAACGCGGCCTGGGCGGCCGGGCATCCGCTTCGCCTGGGCCGGGAAGCGCCCGTGGAGGGAAAACTGCATCTTTCTCCCGTCGCGGCACGTTGAAACGGCATTGATGCATTGCGGCCGGGCCCCGCAATCACGAGAATAAGAGGGACGATGCTTTCCCGCAGCCCCACCCGACCGCAGTTCTTCTATACGACCACGCCCCTGCCCTGCCCCTACCTGCCGGGGCGGACGGAGCGGAAGATCGTGACCGAGCTGGCCGGGCCGGATGGCGAGGCGTTGCACGACCGGTTGTCCCGCGCCGGGTTCCGCCGGTCCCACAACATCGCCTATGCGCCCGTCTGCCCGGGCTGCCGCGCCTGCATCCCGATCCGCATCCGGGTGGCGGACTTCACCCCCGACCGCACGCAGCGCAAGGTCGGCCGCGCCAATGCCGACCTCCAGGGCCGCGAAACGCCCGCCCGCGCCACGGCGGAGCAGTACGCGCTTTTCCAGCGGTACCAGCAGGGCCGCCACGGCGACGGTGACATGGCCTCGATGGGCTTCTACGACTATCGCGCCATGGTGGAGGACACGCCGATCACCACCCGCGTGATCGAGTTCCGCGAGGCGCCGGACCGGCTGGTGGGCGCCTGTCTGACGGACATGCTGGGGGACGGGCTCTCGGCCGTCTATTCCTTCTACGACCTCAACTCGGCGCGCCGGTCGCTCGGCACCTTCACCATCCTCTGGCTGGTCGAGCACGCGGCGCGGCTGGGCCTGCCCTATGTCTATCTCGGCTACTGGGTGCCGCAGAGCCGGAAGATGGCCTACAAGGCCCGCTTCCGCCCCAGCGAGGTGCTGACCGGCGGCACCTGGCGCCCGCTGACGGATGCGGAGGCCGAAGGCGAGAGCGAACCCGTCGCCGCCTCCCCGGCCCCGGTGGAATAGGCCCGCGTCGCTTCCGCCAGGGCCGCCTGGCCCCTCCCCGCCGCGTCAGGCCGCGGGCGGGGCGAGCGGCGGCGGGGCCAGGCCGTTCGCGGCGGGACCGGCCTCGGTCCTGACCTCCCCACGGCAGACCTCGTGCAGCATGGCGGCCAGCCCGGCCGGCTTGCGCCGTGTCCAGGGCGCCTGCCGCAGCGCCGCCCAGAGCTCCGCATGGCCCGCCTCATGCCTTTCCCGGATGGAGGCGCGGGAGAATTCGGCGTCGCTGCCGGAGATCGCTGTGCTGCCCGGGTCGTAGGTCACGTGCAGGATGTCCATCCGGCTGGTCCGCGCCAGCGCCTTCTCCTCCGGCAGGTCCTGCCCCGCCAACTCGGGCCGCGCCTCGCGGAGCAGGCTCCGGGCGTGGCAGAGGTCCAGCCGCGCGGCCAGCGAGCGGATGCCGCGGCAGGTCCGGCTGGCATACCGGATCTCCTTCTGCCGCCACTGCACCCCGTCCATGCTGTCCGGCACCGGCCCCTGGCGGTTCCAGAGGTCGATGACGAAGACGACGCAATGGCCCTCCGGCGGGCTGCGCAGGATGGCCTCCAGCGGTGTGTTGGAGACGCAGCCGCCATCCCAGTAGGTGCGGCCGCCGATGCGCTGCGGCGGAAAGGCCGGCGGCAGGGCGCCGCTGGCCATGACATGCTCGGGGGTGATGCGGCTTTCGCGGCTGTCGAAGAAGACCAGCTCGCCTGTTTCCACATCCGTGGCCCCCAGGCTGAGCCGCGTCCCGCCCTCGGGGCCGAGGCGGTCGAAGCGAACCAGCCCCTCCAGCGTCCCCCGCAGTGGTGCGGTGTCGTAGAAGCTGAGGGCCGCCATGGAGCCGGGCGGCGAAAGATAGGGCCCGGGAAGGCGTGGGGCGAAGAAGCCCGGCTGGCCCAGGAGCAGCGCCTCCCAATGGCTGAGCGCGCCGGACAGGCGGGGATTGCAGTCCCGCAGCCCGGCCAGGGCCGTGCCGGGGCGCGAGATGGCCTGCCAGAAGGCGGCCATCCGCTCCAGCCGGTCCGCGGGGTCGTTACCGGCGATCAGCGCCCCGTTGAAGGCGCCGATGGAGATGCCGATCACCCAGTCCGGGGCGAAGCCGGCCTCCTCCATCGCCTGATAGGCCCCGACTTGGTAGGCGCCGAGCGCGCCACCCCCCTGGAGCGCGAGGATGACCGTCGGCTTGCGCCCGTTCTCGGGGCGCACCGGGACCGGGGCAGTGGCCATGCAGGCCCTCCTGGATCATGGCTGGAACACGGTCCCCCGGCCGGACCGTTCATTCCATCTCAGAAATGCTACACGGCCCGCGCCCGGCCCGCACGCGTTTTCGGCCCCCGCGCCGGGTGGAAGTTCCTCAGCCGTCGAAGCTATTGCTCTTGGGGAAGCCGTTCGGCGGCATCTTGCCGGCACCGGCGCGGTTCCCCACCCAGCCGGACAGCGCCGTCTCCGTGCGGGTGCGGCCGCCGAGCTGCCAGGTAAGGCCATCGGCGCGGCGGAAGACCTTCACGTCCGACAGCCCGCCATCCTTGTAGCCCTGCAGCGTCACGCCGCGGCCCCGGCTCATCTCCGGCACCTGCTCCAGCGGGAAGACCAGCAGCTTGCGGTTGTCGCCGATCACCGCGACGCTGTCGCCCTCGACATCCGTGACCACGAAGAGGCGGTCGGGCGGCTCCACGGTCAGCACGTTCTTGCCGGTGCGCTTCTCGGCCAGCAGGTCCTCGGCCCGGGCGATGAAGCCGCGCCCGGCCTTGGAGGCAAGCAGGAAGCGCAGCCCTTCCTTGTGGACGAAGGCGGCGATGATCTCGTCCTCGTTGCCCAGATCGACCATCAGGCGCACGGGCTGCCCATCGCCGCGGCCGCGTGGGAGGGCGTCGGCCTTGATGGTATAGGCGCGGCCGTTGGAGGCCATGAAGACGATGCGGTCCGTGGTCTCCGCATGCAGGCTGAGCTGCAGGGAGTCGCCTTCCTTGAAGCGCAGCTCGGCCTCGGGCGGCAGGTGCCCCTTCTGCGCGCGCAGCCAGCCCTTCTCGGACAGGATGACGGTGATCGGCTCGCGCTCCACGAAGGCGGATTCGTCCACCAGCGCCGCCGCCGGGGCCTGGGCCTGCACGGTGCGGCGGTCGCCCAGCGCGCCGGAGCCGAACTTCTCCCGCGTCGCTTCCAGCTCCTCGCCGATCCGCTTCCAGCGCGCCGCCTCGCTGGACAGCAGGCGCTGCAGCGTCTTGCCTTCTGCCGTGAGCTTCTTGTGCTCCCGCCGGATCTCCATCTCCTCCAGCTTGCGCAGGGCGCGCAGGCGCATGTTCAGCACCGCCTCGGCCTGCACCTCGGTGAGCGAGAAGGTGCGGATCAGCGCCTCCTTGGGATGGTCCTCCTCGCGCACGATGCGGATCACCTCGTCGAGGTTGAGATAGACGGCGAGATAGCCGTCCAGGATCTCCAGCCGCCGTTCGATCGCCGCCAGCCGGTGCTGCGAACGCCGCACCAGCACCACCTCCCGGTGGTCCAGCCAGTGGCGCAGCACCTCCTTCAGCCCCATCACGCGCGGGGTGCGGTCGGCGGCGAGCACGTTCATGTTCAGCGGGATGCGCGATTCCAGCGGCGTGGCGCGGAACAGCGTCTCCATCAGCATGGCGGGATCGACGGCGCGCGTCTTCGGCTCCAGCACCACGCGGACCACATCGGTGCTCTCGTCCCGCACATCGGCCAGCAGGGGCAGCTTCTTCTGCTCCAGCAGCTCGGCGATCTGCTCGATCAGGCGGGACTTGGCGACCTGGTAGGGGATCTCCGTGACCACGACCTGCCAAGTGCCGTTCTTGAGCGGCTCGACCTCCCATTTCGCGCGCAGGCGGAAGCCGCCACGTCCGGTCTCGTAGGCGTTCAGGATCGCTTCGGGGCTTTCCACCAGCACGCCACCGGTCGGGAAATCCGGCCCCGGCACGTGGCGGACCAGGTCGGCCGTGCTGGCCGCCGGGTTGCGCACCAGCTCCAGCGCCGCGGCGCAGAGTTCGCCCGCATTGTGCGGCGGGATCGAGGTCGCCATGCCGACCGCGATGCCGTTGGCGCCATTGGCCAGCAGGTTCGGGAAGGCCGCCGGCAGCACCACCGGCTCCCGCTCCTCCCCGTCATAGGTCGGGCGGAAATCGACCGAGTCCTCCTCGATCCCCTCCAGCAGCGCCTTGGCCACCTCGGTGAGCTTGGATTCGGTGTAGCGCATGGCCGCGGCGTTATCGCCGTCGATATTGCCGAAATTCCCCTGCCCCTCGACCAGCGGGTAGCGGGCGGCGAAATCCTGCGCCAGCCGCACCAGGGCCTCGTAGACCGAAGCATCGCCGTGCGGGTGGAACTTGCCGATCACGTCGCCCACCACGCGGGCGCATTTCTTGAAGCCGCCCGCCGGGTCCAGCTTGAGCTGGTGCATCGCCCAGAGCAGGCGGCGGTGCACCGGCTTCAGCCCGTCCCGCACATCCGGCAGGGAGCGCGAGACGATGGTGGACATCGCATAGGCGAGGTAGCGCTCGCTCAGCGCCTCGGCCAGCCGCGTCTCGTTGACGCGCCCGCCTTCCGGAAGGGTCTTCAGGTCATCCGGCATCGCTCAGTCCTCTCGCCCGATGGCGTTCTTGCTTCGTTCTCGATCTCAGTCTGGCGTTCTACGCCGAAACATCGTCCGGGGGAACCTCCGGCGGCGGTTCCGGCGGCGCGGCCAGGGCGGAGACGCGGTCGTAGAGCATCTCCCGGGCCGCCGGGACCGGCCGGTGCCGCGTGCCGAAGGCGTCGCGGGCCAGGAAATGCCCGGTCAGCCGCAGCCCGGCGGCCCAGTCCTCCGGCCCGGAGGCCGCCTGCTCGTCGCGCAGGAAGGCCGGCAGCGGCAGGAGACGGTCGCGATAGGGTTCCGCGACTTCGGCGCAGACCGCCCGGCCGGTGCGGGGCGAGACATGGGTCAGGCCCTCGGTCGCCCCGGTCTGGGCGCAGCGGGACAGGTCGAGCCCGTAGCCCAGGTCGGTCAGCAGCAGCAGCTCCCAGCGGATATAGTCGGGCAGCAATCCCGGCGTCGCCGCTGCCTCCTGCGTGCCCAGCCGCGCCAGGATGGGCAGCAGCCCCCGGAACAGGCGCGGATGCGCCTCCCGCTCCGGCAGCGCCTCGCCAGCCACCGCGCAGGCGGCGGAGAGCAATGCGAGCGCCAGCGGGTCCTCCAGCGCCAGGGCGGCGGTGGGGTGGACCAGCTCACCGCTCAGGCTGCCGAGCTGGTCGGCCAGCCGGGCCCGCCAGCGCGCCTCGATCAGGTTGCCCGCCTGCCAGACCGCCGCCTGCCCGCGGGAGGCACCGCCATGCACCATGCCGCCATGGCGCCCTTGCGCCTCGGTCAGCACCACCGCCACCGCCCCGCCCTCGCCATAGGGGCGGGCATCGAGGACGATGGCCGGGGCCTGCCACTCGATCAGGGGGCTACCCCTCTTCCTCGTGCAGGCCGATGGCGCGTAGCCGGGCGCGCTCCTCGTCCCAGCCCGGGCGCTCCTTGACGTTCAGGAAGAGGTGGACACGGCGCTCCAGCAGGCGGGTCAGCTCCTCCCGCGCCCGGCGGCCGATCTCCTTGATGCGCGCGCCGCCATCACCGATCAGGATCGCCTTCTGGCTGGCCCGGCCGACATAGATGGTGCAGTCCACCCGTACGCTGCCGTCGCGCCGCTCCTGCCAGCTCTCGGTCTCCACCGTGGCGTGGTGCGGCACCTCCTCATGCGTCTGGCGCAGGATCTGCTCGCGCACGATCTCGGCGGCCAGCATCCGCTCGTTGAGGTCGGACAGCTCGTCCTCGGGGAAGAGCCAGGGCCCCTCCGGCATGGTCTCGGCCAGCTTCGCGGTCAGCCGCTCCAGCCCGTCGCCGGTCTCGGCGCTGACCATGAAGGTCTCGGCGAAGGTGAGCTGCTCGTTCAGCGCGGCGGTCAGCGGCAGCAGCCGCTTGGTGTCCAGCAGGTCGGTCTTGTTCAGCACCAGCCAGAGTGTCGGGGAGCCCCGCCGCAGCCGGTCCACGATCGCCTGCACCGCCTCTGTCAGCCCGGCCCGCGCATCCACCACCAGCAGCGCCATGTCGGCATCCTGCGCGCCCGTCCAGGCGGCGGCGACCATGGCGCGGTCGAGGCGGCGCTTGGGACGGAAGATGCCCGGCGTGTCGGTCAGCACGACCTGGGAACGGCCGTGCATCAGCACCGCCCGCACCCGGAAGCGCGTGGTCTGCGGCTTGGGCGAGACGATGGTGACCTTGGCGCCGGTCAGCCGGTTCACCAGGGTGGACTTGCCGGCATTGGGCGCGCCCAGCACGGCGACGATGCCGGCGCGGGTCGGCCCCGGGGGCGCCTCCGGCGGCTGTTCCGGCGGGGAGCCTGGGAGCTGTTCCGCTTCCCGGGCTTCTGCCTGACCGGGATGCTGTCCGGCTTGGGTCCCAGGCCGCCGGGCCACCGGCACGGGTTCCTCGGGCGTGTCCGCCCTGTTCTCGGTCATGATTCTTCTTCTCGGGCCCGCACCGTGCCAGGAACTGGGCCAGGAGCTGGGCCAGGGGCCGGGCCGGTGTTTCCCGCCTCCGGGGGCAGGCCGGCCAGCCAGGCCTCGGCGGCGGCCTGTTCGGCGGCGCGCTTGGTGTCGCCCTTGCCCTCGGCGGTGCGGCCCTGCGCCTGCACCTCGATCACGAAGACGGGCGCGTGGGAGGGACCGGTGGTGGAGGCCGTCCGGTACACCGGCAGGCCCAGGCCACGGCCCAGCGTCCATTCCTGCAGGCGACTCTTGGCGGACATGGGCGGGGTCGGGTCGGCGGCCATCAGCTCGGCCCAGTAGCGGCGGACGAAGCGCTGCGCCGCCTCCAGCCCGCCATCGAGGTACAGCGCCCCGATCAGCGCCTCCGTGGCGTCGGCCAGCACGGTGGCGCGCTGGCGCAGCCCGGTGCGGCCCTCGGCCGGGGGGATGCGCAGGGCCTCGGACAGGCCGATCCCTTCCCCGACCTTGGCCAGCGTGTCGGCGGCCACCAGCACGGCGAGGCGCTTGCCCAGTTCGCCCTCCCGCTCCTGCGGGAAACGCTCGGCCAACCATTCGGCGATGGCGAGCGCGAGCACGCGGTCGCCCAGGAATTCCAGGCGCTCGTTGCTGTCGAGCTGCCGACGGCGCGGGTCGGCGGCGGAGCGGTGGGTCAGGGCCTGGGAAAGCAGGGCCGGATTGGCGAAGCGGTGCCCCAGGCGGTCGGCGAAGTCACTCACGGCGGTCAGCGAATCCCCGAGAAGATTCGGTTCCAGCGGACCTCGAAGGGCCAGCGCCAGACCTGCCACCAGGGCGCGGAACCGTCCCAGGAGAAGAAGATGAACTCGGCGCGGCCCACCAGGTTCTCCACCGGCACGAAGCCGACCGCGTTCATGTAGCGGCTGTCCTGGCTGTTGTCCCGGTTGTCGCCCATGGCGAAGAGATGCCCGGCCGGGACCAGGTATTCCGGCGTGTTGTCCGCCTGTCCGTTGTCCGAGAACTCGATGATGTTGTGCGTCCGGGGCTGCGCGCCGGCGCTGGGCGGCAGCGTTTCCAGGTAGCGCCGGGCCTCCATGGTCGGCCCGTCGCCGGTCACGGTATACGGGCCGGCGAAGTCCCGCTTCACCGGCTGGCCGTTCACGTAGAGGATGCCACCGGTCACCCGGATGCGGTCGCCCGGCAGGCCGACGATGCGCTTGATGTAGTCCGTCGTGCCGTCGGAGGGCAGCTTGAACACCACCACGTCGCCGCGCGCCGGCAGGCGGCCGAGGATACGTCCGGAGAACAGGTCCGGCGTGAAGGGCAGCGATGCGTTCGAATAGCCATAGGCGTATTTCGACACGAACAGGTAGTCGCCGACCTGGAGGGTCGGGATCATGCTGCCGGAGGGGATGTTGAAGGGCTCGAAGGCCACCGTCCGGATGCCCACCGCGATGATCACGGCGTAGACGATGGTCTTGAGGCTCTCCACCCAGCCGCCCTGGGCCTTGTTCTTCGCCATGCTGCTCAAGGGAAGGATCCACGTTCGCGCGGCACGGAAGGGGCCGCAGGGGGCCGGTTAGACCCCCTGGCCCTCCGGCCTGTCAAGGAAGGCCGTGCGGCGAGCCGCCGATACCGGACCCGATGCCCGGGCTGGCGGCCAGGGTCACGGGGATGCCGGCGATGATCACGATCGCCTCGGCATAAGGGTATTCGTCGGTCATGGTCAGGCTGACCTGGGCGGCGTAGCCCCGCGGCGTGATGGCCGAAAGCCGCGCCGCCGCGCCGCCGGTCAGCCGCAGCGTGGGCTGGCCGGTGGACAGGTTCACCACCCCCAGGTCGCGGTGGAAGACGCCGTGGCTGAAGCCCGTGCCCAGCGCCTTGGAGGCCGCCTCCTTGGCCGCGAAGCGCTTGGCATAGGTGGCGGCGCGCAGCTTCTCGGTGCGCGATTCCGCCTTGCGCCGCTCGGCCTCGGTGAAGACGCGCTGCACGAAGCGGTCGCCGTGCCGCGCCAGCACCTTCTCGATGCGGCGGATGTCCACGATGTCGTTGCCGAGGCCGATGATCATGCCTCCGGTCATAGCGTGGCGACGGGGAAACGTCGCCCCCGGCCTCGCTCCGCGCCTCGGACCGTCAGCCCTTGGCGCGCTCGACCTGCTCGATGCCGGTGGTGGCGCGCAGGGTCGCGATGACCCCGGACAGGTGCCGCAGGTCGCGGACCTCCAGGTCCACCCGCAGCTCCGTGAAGTCGCTGGCCCGGTGCAGGAACTTCAGGGACTGGATCTTCGCGTCCTGCTTGGCGATGGTGATGGTCAGCGCCGCCACGGCCGCGTTGTCGTTGGCGGTGACAATGGACAGCCGCGCGAGATGCTGCCCCACCGAGCCCGCGGCGGTGTCCCAGTCCACATCGATGAAGCGTTCCGGCGTTGCGGCGAAGGACGTCAGGGTCGAGCACTCGGCATTGTGGATCGTGACCCCCTTGCCGGTGGTCACGATGCCCACGATGCGGTCCCCCGGCACCGGGTGGCAGCAGCCGGCGAAGCTGACCGCCATGCCCGCCACGAGGCCGGAGATGCCATAGGCCGCCTCCGGCCGCCGCGCCTGACGGCTCGGCAGCACCGTGGCCCCGGGCTTGCCGCGCGCCTGGGTGAAGGGCAGCATCTCGTGCGCCTGCCGGCTTGGCCCGCGCAGCTCCGGATAGACGGCGTGCAGCACGTCCCTGGGCTGGATGTTGCCGCTGCCCACGGCAATGCAGAGCTCGTCATAGCCCGGCTGCTTCAGCGCCTTGATCGCGGGCTCGACGATCTTTTCGGAGAAGTCCAGCCCCTCCTGCCGGAAGGCCCGGGCCATGGCGCCCCGGCCGTTCTCGCGCGCCTCCTCCCGCTGCCGCGCCAGCACGAAGCGGCGGATGCGGGCCCGCGCCTTGCCGGTGACGACGAAGCGCTCCCAGGCCGGGTTCGGGGTATTGCCCCGGGCGGTGATGATCTCGACCTGGTCGCCATTCTCCAGCCGCTGGCGCAGCGGCTTGATCTGGCCATTGATCTTGGCGCCGACGCAGGCATCGCCGATGGCGCTGTGGACCTGGTAGGCGAAGTCCACCGGCGTGGCGCCGCGCGGCAGGGCGATCAGGTCGCCTTTCGGCGTGAAGCAGAAGACCTGGTCCTGGTGCAGAGCGAGCTTGGTGTGCTCCAGGAAGTCCTGCGCCTCACCCCCGGCATTCTCCAGGATGTCCAGCAGGTCCTTGACCCAGGGATAGCGGCGGCGCGGCGGAGCCGCGGTCCCTTCCCGCCCCTGCTTGTAGATCCAGTGCGCCGCCACGCCGTACTCGGCGACCTCGTGCATCTCCGGCGTGCGGATCTGCACCTCGATCTTGGCGTTGCGCCGTTCCGGCACCGTCACGCCCGTGTGGAGCGACTGGTAGCCGTTGGGCTTGGGGGTGGAGATGTAGTCCTTGAACCGCCCCGGCACGACGCGATAGGCCGAGTGGACCGCGCCCAGCGCGGCATAGCACTGGCCCTTGTCCGGCACGATGACGCGAAAGGCCATGATGTCCGAGAGCTGCTCGAACTCGACCTTCTTCTCGTGCATCTTCAGCCAGATGGAATAGGCCGACTTTTCCCGCCCCTGGACGTCGATCAGCGGCACCGCGGCCACGGCCAGCTTGCGGCGCAGGTCGGCGGCGATCTCGTCGATCAGGTCGGCGCCCTGGCCGCGCAGGAAGGCGAGCCGGGCGGAAATGGTCTGGAAGGCGTCCGGCTGCAGCTCGCGGAAGCAGATCGCCTGCAGCTCCGTGCGCAGGGCGTCCATGCCGATGCGCTCGGCGAGCGGCGCGTAGATCTCCATCGTCTCGCGCGCCACGCGCTGCCGCTTCTCGGGCTTGACCACGAGATGCAGGGTGCGGACGTTGTGCAGCCGGTCGGCCAGCTTCACGAGGAGGACGCGGATGTCCTCGCTCATCGCCAGCACCAGCTTGCGGAAGTTCTCGGCCTGCTTGGTGCGCTCGGACTGGATCTCCAGCCGGGTCAGCTTGGTCACGCCGTCCACGAGGCGGGCGACCTCGGTGCCGAACTGCTTCTCCAGCACCTGGAGCGTCAGCCCGGTATCCTCGACCGTGTCGTGCAGCAGGGCGGTGACGATGGAGGCGGTGTCCAGCCGGTAGCCGGCCAGGACCCGCGCCACGGCCACGGGGTGGCCGATATAGGGGTCGCCGTTCTCGCGCGCCTGGCCCTCATGGGCCTTGCGCGCGACCTCGTAGGCCCGCCGGATCAGGGCCGTGTCGGCCCGCCCGTCATAGGAGGCGACCAGGGCCGCGAGCTGGGCCCCGTCATCCTCCGGCCCGGCCGCCATGGCGGGGGCGGGAGTGGTCTCCGCCAGGGTGCCGCCGGTGCCGTCAGGGGCGTGCGCCGCCCAGAACCAGCCGGCTCCGGCGGCGCACACGCCCGGGCCTCTCAGCGGCGGCCGCCCAGCTCGGCGGCGATGGCCGCCTCGATGTCGTCGGTGTTCAGGTCGTCGCCCGAAGCCGCGGAATCGGGGCCCTCGTTCTCGTTCACGTCCATGACGCCGAAGATGTTCTCGTCGGTGGCGATGAGGTCGATGACCTCCTCCTCCACCGGCTCGGGCTCCGGCGCGCGCAGCAGGGACTTCACGATGTCCTGCTCCAGCGCCTCCAGGTCCACCGTCTGATCGGCGATCTCGCGCAGGGCCACGACCGGGTTCTTGTCGTTGTCCCGGTCGAGCGTCAGCTCCTCGCCCCGGCTGATGTTGCGAGCACGCTGCGCCGCCTTCAGCACAAGCTCGAAGCGGTTCGGAACCTGGAGGATGCAGTCTTCAACCGTAACGCGTGCCATATCGAAAACCAGTCGCTGCTTGGGAGGACAAAACTAGATAGACGTCGCCCCCCCGCGCCGCAAGGCTTTTGCCGGAAGCCGACCGTCCCGGACGGGTCAGAGCCGACGCATCGGCATGGGCGGCAGCCGCTCCAGCAGCGCCTCCACCGGTCCTTCCACCGGATGCCGCCAGCCAGGGGCCACCTCCGCCAGGGGCAGCAGCACGAAGCGCCGCAGATGCGCCCGGGGATGCGGCAGCACCGGGTCCGGCGCCCCGCGGACCGTCCCGCCCACCGCGATCAGGTCCAGGTCCAGCGTCCGGGGGGCGTTGGGATAGGGGCGGACCCGGCCGGCCGCATCCTCGATCGCCTGCAGGGCGCGCAGCAGCGCCAGGGGGTCGGCCGTGCCACGCAGCCGGGCCACGCCGTTCACATAGGGGGGCGAGCGCGGGTCCGGCGGGTCGGCCGGCGTTTCCCACCAGTTGCTCAGCGCCACCAGCGGCAGGCCGCAGATTCCGTCCAGCGCCGCCGCGGCGCGGCGGCAGGCCTCCAGCGGCCTGGTGCCGTCGGCGGCGGGCAGGTTGGCCCCCAGCGCGACCAGCGTATCGGCGAAGGGCCGCCCCGCCGCCTCAGGCACGCCGGACATTCCAGAAGATCGGCATGTTGGCGGGCACGATGTCCTGCAGGGTGTCGCGGTAGGCGGTCGGGTAGAAGAGCTGGCCCAGGGGCAGGAAGGGAACCTCCTCGAAGGCGATCGCCTGCATCTCCCGGGCGATCCGTTTCTGGGCCGTCTCGTCCGGGGCATCGAACCAGCGGTCGCGCAGCGCCTCCAGCCGCGGGCTGGTGGGCCAGCCGAACCAGCCGCCGGCGCCGTTGCCGCGCAGCGGGATATGGGTGGCGGGGTCGGCCACCGTCAGCCCCTCATAGGTGGTGGCGAAGGCGCTCCATCCCCCCTTCTCCACCGGCTCCTTGCTCGTCCGCCGCTGCACCAGCGTGCCCCAGTCCATGCTGGTGTATTCCACGTTCAGCCCGAGCCGCTTGAACAGGTCCGCCGCCACCTGGGCGAAGGTCTGGGTGGTGGGATAGTCGGAGGGCGACATCAGCACGATCCGCTCGCCCTTGTAGCCGCTCTCGGCCACCAGCTTCCGCCCCCGCTCGATGTCGCGCGGGCCGGTCAGCACCTCCATCCCCGCATCGTTGGCCATGGGCAGGCCGGGGGTGAAGACGCCGCAGGGGACCTGGAAGAGATCCTTCTCGTCCCCCAGCGCGGCGGTCATGAAGTCCCGCTGATCCAGCACCGAGAGGATGGCGCGCAGCAGCTTCGGGTTGTCGAAAGGCGGGTGCAGGTGGTTCAGCGCCATCATCCCCATCACCCCCACCCGGTCGTTCACCGCGACCTTCACCCCGCGCGAGCCGCGCAGCATGGGCAGCAGGTCGAACTGCGGCACCTGCACCCAGTCCACCTCGCCATTCTGCAGGGCCGAGGAGGCGGTGGCGCTGTCGGGCATGACCCGCCATTCCACCCGGTCGAAATGCACCACCTTGCCGCCGGCGAGGTAGCTCGGCGGCTCCTGGCGCGGCTGGTAGCGGTCGAAGCGCGCATAGACGGCGCGGTCGCCGGAGACCCATTCGTCGCGCAGGAAGCGATAGGGGCCGCTGCCGACATACTCGGTGATCTGCTGGAAGGGATCGGTCCTCGCGATCCGCTCCGGCATGACGAAGCAACTGTCGGCGAAGGCATGGGTCATCAGGGCGAAGGGGTGCTTCAGCCGGATCTCGAAGCGCCGGTCGTCCAGCGCCTTCATCTCTTCCGTCAGCTCCAGCAACTTCTGGCCCAGCGGGCGGCGCTTCGCCCAGCGGTTGATGCTGGTGACGCAATCCACCGCCCGCACCGGCTCCCCGTCATGGAAGAGCAGCCCGTCCCGCAGGGTGAAGCGCCAGGTGAGATGGTCGCCGGAAAGCTCGTGCCCCGCCACCATCTGCGGCCGCGGCACGAAGCCGGCGTCGCGGGCATAGAGCATGTCCCAGATCATCAGCCCGTGGTTCCGGGCGATGGTGGTCGTGGTCCAGACCGGGTCGGCATTGGCCAAGTTGCTTTCCGGCACGAAGCGGAGGACCCGGGCATTTTGTGCCAGGGCCGGGCCGGAGAGTGGGGAAACCGGCAATGCCGGCGCCGCCATGCCCAGGGCTCCCGCCGCCAGGAAACTTCTGCGTCGCATGGCCCCGAATCCCTTTTGCCGCCGGAGCCATGAGGCTAGGCGGCCCACGCCCCGGATTCCAGCGGGCAGGGCATCGCGGAAAATGCGGCGGGGGCTGCCCCGTTTTCGCCCCATTCTGAACGCCGCTGCCGAGCCAGCTTCATGCCTTTCCTGAATTGAAGTCTTTTATATGTTGATGGAATTCAGTTTTTCCGACCGCGGATCGAAGGAAATTGGGGCGAAATTGTGTTTGCAATGGGGCAGCGAGGGCCCCTATGAGGGCCGGGGCGGGTTTGATGCCGCATCGCACAACGGGATGCAGGGGGCGGGGTCTTGCGGGATTTTCGGATCGGAAAGGGGCTCGTGGGCGGGCTGGCGGTGCTTCTGCTCGCCTGTGCCTCCGGCCATGCCCTGGCACAGCCCCTGCGGAATTCGGGCGGCGGGCTGGTGATCACCGCCGCTTTCGGCGGCGCGGTGCCGTCGCAGAACATCGGCGGCGACAGCGTCTACGTCATCGCGCGGCTGGGTGATGCCGAAGGGCTGAACGACCGCTTCACGATCGCCAGGGCCTCGCCCTTCCTGCCCCAGACCAAGGCGGTCTGGGACAGCCGTCCGCAGATGGCCCTGGGTGCGCGCTACGATATCGGCCGGATCGAGAACCTGGGCGAGGTCTCCGTCGGCGCCCTGGTCTGTGCCGCCGTCGAGTACGATCCGGCGGAACGCCGCCCGATGGTCGGCGTCGCCTCGCTGCGCGTGAGCTTCTGACGCGCATCGCATCCACCGGAGGCGTGGGCCGCGTTCAGCCGTAGCGTTCCTCCAGCCAGGGATCGCCGCGGTGGTGATAGCCGCGGACCTCCCAGAAGCCCGGCCGGTCCTGCGCCAGGAACTCGATCCGCCGCAGCCATTTGGGGCTCTTCCAGAAATACAGGTGCGGCACCACCAGCCGCATCGGCCCACCATGCTGCCGCGTCAGCGGCGCGCCGTTCCAGCGGAAGGCCAGCAGGTTCGCGGGCCGCGCGAAATCCTCCATGGCGAGATTGGTGGTGTAGCCGTCATGGGATTCGAGCGAGACGAAGCGGGCCTCGTCCTTCACCCGCACATGCCCCATCAGGGCACTGACCGGCACGCCGTCCCAGTCGTTGTCGTAGCGTGACCACTGCGTGACGCAGTGGATGTCGTTGCGGAAGCCCTGCTGCGGCATGGCCTGGAGCGCGTCCCAGTCGAGCAGCGCCGGTGCCGCCACAAGCCCGTCGATCCGCAGCTTCGCGCGGTCCAGCGGCACCTCGGGCTGCACGCCGAGATCCAGCACCGGGAAGTCGGTCACCAGGCGCTGGCCGGGCGGCAGGCGGTCCCGCTCCGGATCGCCGGGCCTGCCGGTGAGCAGGCGGCCCTCCTCGGCCCAGCGACGCTTGGTTTCCACCAGCTTCTCGCGGATACGCCCGGCCGGCCCGGTCCCATCCTCGCTCATCCCATCCCTCCTCGCGCGGCGGCAGGGATGGCAGATGAGGCGGCGGGGCCGGTGGCGCAACGGGCCGCATCGCGCCCCGGCGAGCGCGGCTTCAGGGCGTGGCGGGCAGTTCCCGTGCCAGCGGCGCGTCCGCTCGGGCCGGGGAGGCGCGCAGGGCGAGGACCGACACCAGCACCAGCGCGCCGATCATGCCGACATGGCCGGTGGCGGTGTGGAAGGCGACGACCTACCTCGGCCCCGGCTTCAGCCCCGGTCGCGCATCAGCCGGGCCTTGTCGCGCTTCCATTCGCGGTCGGCGATGGCGGCGCGCTTGTCGGCCTTGTTCTTGCCCTCGGCGAGGCCCAGCACGACCTTGGCCATGCCGCGCTGGTTGAACAGGATCTCCAGCGGCACCAGGGTCGCGCCTTCCTTGGAGACCGCCCCGGCCAGCGAGGTCATCTGCTTGCGGTGGAGCAGCAGCTTGCGCGGGCGGCGCGGCTCGAACTTCGCCACCACCGAACCCGCCTGCCATTCGGGGATGTAGCAGTTGAACAGCCACATCTCCCCGTCCCGCTCGCCTGCCCAGGCCTCGGTCAGCGTGGCGCGGCCGGCGCGCAGCGACTTCACCTCCGGCCCGACGAGCATGATGCCCGCCTCCACCGTGTCGTTGATCTTGTAGTCGAAACGCGCCTTGCGGTTGGTCGCGGCGGTTCCGTGGCTGATCAGGCCCTTCCTGCGTGGCTCTGCCATGCTGTCCGTTCCCGGAGCCCGTGTCCCGCGCACCTGGCGGGCCGGTTTCCGGCCTTTCCTGTCATCGCGTGGCCCGGCCTCGGGCTGTCACGCCCGCCGGCCGTCACGCCCTGGCACCCCGGGGGCCTCGCCCCGGGCGCCACATTCAGTTGAGCAGTCCCGCCGCCACCATCGCCTCGCGCACCCGGCCACGGCTGGCCTCCGCGATCGGCGCCAGGGGCAGGCGGCAATGGTCGGAACCATAGCCCAGCAGGCTGGCGGCATGCTTCACCGGCCCCGGCGAGGTCTCGCAGAACATCGCGTCATGCACCGGCAGCAGCCGGTCCTGGATCGCGATGGCCTCGGCCACCCGGCCCCCGGCCCAGGCATCGTGCATCTCCCGGCACAGGCGCGGGGCGACATTGGCGGTGACGCTGATGCAGCCATGGCCGCCGGCGGCCAGGAAGGCCACCGCCGTGTGGTCCTCGCCGGAAAGCTGGCAGAAATCCGGGCCGCAGGCGGCGCGGGTGTGCAGCGGGCGGGCGAGGTTCGCCGTGGCGTCCTTCACCCCCACGATATTGGGGTGCTTCGCCAGCCGCGCCATGGTCTCGACGCTCATGTCCACCACCGAGCGCGGCGGGATGTTGTAGATCACCACCGGCAGGTCCACCGCATCGGCGACGGCCATGAAGTGGCGGTACAGCCCCTCCTGCGTCGGCTTGTTGTAGTAGGGCGTGACCACCAGCGCGGCATCCGCGCCCACCTCCTTGGCATGGCGGGTCAGGCGGATCGCCTCGGCCGTGCTGTTGGAGCCGGCGCCGGCCATCACCGGCACGCGGCCGGCGGCGACCTCGACGCAGAGCTCCACCACGCGGTCGTGCTCGGCATGGGACAGGGTCGGGCTCTCGCCCGTGGTGCCGACGGGGATGAAGCCCTGGGTGCCCTGCTCGACCTGCCATTCGACGTGGTCGCGGAAGGCTTTCTCGTCCAGGGCTCCTTCGCGCGTCATCGGGGTGACCAGGGCGACGAGGGAGCCCTTGAACATGGCGGATGATCCTTGAGGATGGCGGGCGGAAATCATGGGCCCCGCCGGATGGCGGGGGGAAGTCGCCGAAACTAGGCGTCCGGCGGGCGCGGAACAAGGCGGCGCGGGACGGCTTCCGCGCCGGGATGCGTGCGGCCCCGGCGTGGGGATTTCCGGCGTGCCGGGGGCGGCCCGCCGGAACGGAGGGCGGATCGGGATGAACCAGGCGCGAAACGACCGCCCCCGGCCGCAACCCGCCACGGGACAAAGCCGCCGCGCTCGGGTAAAGGCGATGTCATGCGCCGTGCCGCCATCGCCCTGCTGCTCGCCACCGTCGCCTTCCCGAGATCCATTCCCGCCCAGCCCTGGTCGCCGGAAGACCAGCGCAATGCCGGGCGGGTGGCCCTGGCCATGGCGGATTCCGGCCGGATGATGGAGGCCCAGGGCCTCGCCCTCACCGCCGATCCGATGGTCCGCAAGCTGGTCACCTGGATTCGCCTCCAGGCCAAGGACCAGGCCACGGCAGGCGAGCTGGCCGCCTGGATCGAGGCCAATCCGGACTGGCCGCTGCCCGCCCTGATGGCGAAGCGCGCCGAGGAGGCGCTGGTCAACGACCCCGACGACGCGCTGGCGCTGCGCTTCTTCGCGCAGCATCCGCCGCGCGGCCTGGAGGGCGCGCAGCGCTATGCGGATGCGCTGAACCGCGCCGGAAGGCTGGGCGAGGTCACGCCCGTGCTGCGCGCCGCCTGGGTGCAGGCCCCGGGCGACGCCATCGCGGAGCCCGGCTTTTTGGCCCGCAACGCCTCGGTGCTGACGCCGGAGGACCACTGGCAGCGCTTCGACCGGCTCGCCTATGCCCGCGAACTCGGCGCGGCGGCGCGGGTGATGCCCTATCTCGACCCGGCGCGCCGCCCCGCGGCCTCGGCCCGGCTGGCGCTGGCCGGGGACCGGCCGGAGGCGGAGGCGCTGCTGCCCGCCGTGAGCACGCCCGATCTGGGGCTGCTGGTGGAACAGGCCCGCTGGCTGCGGCGGCGCGACCGCGATGCCG
>NZ_BDLP01000053.1:0-18414 GCF_001950415.1 Roseomonas sp. TAS13 | reverse complement strand
GCTGTGCGTAGATGTGATCAAGAGACAGGCACGCTTCATGCTCGTGCCAGTCGGTATGCCACAGGGATCACCAGCCCCATGTAGTCCGCGCCCGCAACGCCGGCATGTCTCGAACCGCCGCAGCGGATGCGGCGGCCCATGTTCGCCTGTTGCGAGCGACGGTTGGAGGGTGGCGGGCCATCCGGCTCCCGGAACCTAGGCTTCCGCGGCATGGATTCCCGGGCGCGGATGGTTCGCGGCCGTCCTCCGCATCCCGCTTCGCGGCACGGCCCAGAAAACCGGGACCGTTTCCCCTGATGAGTTTTCCTCGATGAGCTTCGACCTCGCGCGCTACCGGGCCGAATGGACCGGCGGCAGCCTCCACCGCGAAATCCTGGCCGGCATGGTCGGGACCTTCGCCCTGATCCCGGAGGTGATCGCCTTCTCCTTCGTCGCGGGGGTCGATCCGGAAGTGGGGCTCTTCGCCTCCTTCGTGATCGGCATCGTGATCGCCTTCGCCGGCGGCCGGCCGGCGATGATCTCCGGCGCCGCCGGGTCCGTGGCGCTGGTGGCCGCCGCGCTGGTCTCCTCGCACGGGCTGCAATACCTGCTGGCCGCCACGCTGCTCTGCGGGGCGATCCAGGTGGTCTTCGGCCTGCTGAAGCTCGACGTGCTGATGCGCTTCGTCTCGCGCTCGGTGCGGACGGGCTTCGTGAACGCGCTGGCCATCCTGATCTTCTCGGCGCAACTGCCGCAGATGATGGATGTGACCTGGCACACCTATGCGATGATCGCGCTGGGGCTGGCCATCATCTACCTCGTGCCACGCGTCACCGAGGCGATCCCCTCGCCGCTGATCTGCATCCTGGTGCTGACGGTCGTCTCCATGGGCATGGACATGCCGCTGCGCACCGTGGCGGATCTGGGGCGGCTGCCGGATTCCCTGCCGTCCCTGGTCTGGCCGCAGGTGCCGCTGAACCTGGAAACGCTGCGGATCGTCTTCCCCTATGCGCTGGCCATGGCGATGGTCGGGCTGCTGGAATCCATGATGACCGCCGGGGTGGTGGACGACTGGACCGAAACCAACAGCTCCAAGCGCGCCGAATGCACCGGGCTCGGCATCGCCAACATCGCCGTCGGGGCCTTTGGCGGCATCGCCGGCTGCGGCATGATCGGGCAGACCGTGGGCAACCTGCGCTATGGCGGGCGGGGGCGGCTTTCCACCTTCGTGGCGGGGGCCTTCCTTCTGGTGCTGATGGTGCTGCTGCGGCCCTGGGTGGCGCAGGTGCCGGTGGCGGCGCTGGTGGCCATCATGATCATGGTCTCGGTCAGCACCTTCTCCTGGTCCTCGCTGCGCGACCTCGCGGCGCATCCGCGCCTGTCCAGCCTGGTGATGCTGGCCACCGTCGCGGTGGTGGTGGTGACGCACAACCTGGCGATGGGCGTCTTCGTCGGCGTGCTGCTGAGCGGCGTCTTCTTCGCCTTCAAGGTCATGCGGCTGATGCAGGTGGAGAAAGCCTATGACGAGGCCGGCCGGACCCGGACCTACCGGGTGAAGGGACAGGTCTTCTTCGCCTCCGCCGAGATGTTCGCCGATGCCTTCGACCTGCGCGACGCGGTGGCGCGGCAGGTGGTGATCGACCTGACCGGAGCGCACCTGTGGGACATCACCGCCGTCGGCGCGCTGGAGGGCGTGGTGAACAAGATGCGCCGCCACGGGCTGCGCGTGGAGGTGGTCGGGCTGAACGAGGCCAGTGCCGGGATGGTGGAACGGCACGGGCGGTTCAGTCCGGCGGAGATGTGAGGACACTGGCTGGAAAAACGGCGCCCGTCTGGCGGGACTTCAATTCTTGGATGGAAGGGGCGGCAAACGCCCCTTCCATTGGGCTTCCTTCAGGCGAAGATAAAATCGCAGGAGGTCAGATGCTCAACGCCAAGGACTGCGATGTAGTTGTAGGTGCCGAAGTCGATTGAACTGCCCTGAATCGTCTGGCCATTGCCCAGCGCGACGCTACCGGTGTGGATGGTCAGGTCACCCAGGCCATGCACGCCCTGGCTGGCGAAGCCGGTGAGGTCAATGTGATCTTTGCCCTGCTCGAAGTCCAGGATCCGGTTTTGAGTGATGCCAGGATTGAATACGAAGGTGTCACTGCCACCCACCGCCTGCCCGGATTTTGAGCCATCGCCGGAGATCAGGTTGTAGGAATTGCTGCCTGCAATGATGATGTCATCGCCCCCGCGCGCAAAGCCACTCAGCGACCCGTCACCAGAGATGATCTGATAGCCAGAGTTGTTGCCGCCTATGATCAGATCATTTCCGCCCCGGGCGAAACCCGACAGAGCCCCATCGCCAGAGATATAGACCTCAGAGACGCCCGACGTGACTGTGATCCGGTCATCGCCACCTTTGGCAAAGCCCGACAGGGCACCGTCACCGACAATGGAGCCGTAGCGGACGCCGCCTTCGATCTCGTCATTGCCGCCGATCGTGAAGCCGTCCAGCTTGGCGGAATCGCCATAGACGGTGGCGCTGTTGCCGATAATCTGATCGTTTCCTCCTCTGGAGAAGCCATGCATCTCGTAGGCATCGCCATAAATGGTGGGACGGGCATGTGATCCGGAGCCGCCGCCCAGGATCATGTCATTTCCGCCGACGCTGAACCGGTCCATGACATAGGCATCGCCATAGATGATCTCATCCAGCAGGTCGGCGTAGCCACCCACCAGCGTGTCGTCGCCACCATGTGCAAAGCTGGTGATGGAATAGGCGTCGCCGTAGAGCCGGTTGGTGACGGATTGCCAAGTCCCATTCACGTGGTCACCGACCAGGACTTGTGCGCTAGCATGCTGGAAGCCGCTCAGAACGCCGCTGGTGTCACCATAGTAGATCGCCACAATGATTCTCCCCGATTCGCCTGACCCTATTGGTCTGGCAATGGAAGTCATTGCGATGCCGTATCACGGGTTGGTCAATTCCAGGGAGTATCTCAAAAATAGCTTTTCATGGATTGAACAGGACAGTCCTGAGAAAAAGCCTGGATAAAATTAATTTGTGTTGTCCCTCATCCATTAGGATGATGCGCCCACGGAACCTGCCAGAACAGTGCGTGGATTTGTTCCAGTCCCTACCGCCGATCGAGCAGCAGGCGCAGGCCCAGGCCCAGGAAGATCGTGCCGGCGAGGCCGTTCAGCCAGCGCGTGGCGCGGGCGGAGCGGTTCAGGCGGCTGACGGCCCGGCCGGCACCGGCGATCAGCACGGCGAAGAGCGGCACTGCCAGAAGGGGCAGGAGCGGGCCGAGCAGCAGCATCTGGAGCCAGGCCGGGGCGAGGCCGGGTGCCACGAACTGCGGCAGGAAGGCCAGAAAGAACAGCGCGACCTTGGGGTTGAGCAGGTTGGTCAGCATGCCCTGGAGCACGATGCGGCCCTGCCCCTGGAGGCGTGTGCCCTGGAGGTGGGGCGGGGTTCCGGTGGAGGGGGTGGCGGGAGCGATGCCGGCCTCGCCGCGCCAGGCGGCCCGCAGCGCCCCGAGACCGAGCCAGACCAGATAGGCGGCGCCGGCGAGGCGCAGCAGGGCGAAGAGCATGGGCTCCGCCGCCAGGATGGCCGCCACACCCAACGCGGCGGCGACGATATGGCAGAAGGCGCCGCAGACGATGCCCAGCACCGCCGCCCAGCCGCGCTGCGGCCCGCCGGACAGTGTCTGGCCCAGCACGAACATCATGTCCGGCCCCGGAGTCAGCACCAGGACCAGACAGGCCAGCAGGTAGGCGGCGAGCAGGGCGGGATCGAGTGGCATGGCGACCGCCTTCTGCGCCGGGCGGCAACGCCGGTCCAGCGCATAATCCTGATCCCCGGCATCAGCGCCGCTGCTGCCCCGCCTCAAGGCGAGCCCCGCCCTGGGGACAGGGCCGAGTGGAGGGAGCGGCATTGGTGGCATGTCTGCCGCGATGCAATATTGCGTGGCTTGCCGCGCCCGCGAAAGGAAACGTCTTCCGTCGCCGGGTGCGGGTGCCCGATCCATGGACCCGTGTGATGACCGAGAACGCAACAGACCGAAGCCTGACACGCCAGGACGCCAAGACCCTCGCCCTTGCCTCGCTCGGCGGCGCTCTCGAGTTCTACGACTTCATCATCTACGTCTTCTTCGCGGTCACGATCAGCAACCTGTTCTTTCCGACCGACATGCCGAAATGGCTGGGGGACCTGCAGACCTACGGCATCTTCGCCGCCGGCTATCTGGCGCGCCCACTGGGCGGGATCATCATGGCCCATTTCGGCGACAAGACCGGCCGCAAGCGCATGTTCACGCTGTCCATCCTGATGATGGCGGTGCCGACGCTGCTGATCGGCCTGATGCCGACCTATGCCTCGATCGGCTATGCCGCGCCCGTGCTGCTGCTGGTGATGCGCGTCTTCCAGGGCGCCGCGATCGGGGGCGAGGCGCCGGGCGCCTGGGTCTTCGTGGCGGAACACGTCCCGGCCAACCGCGTGGGCCTGGCCTGCGGGCTGCTGACCGGAGGGCTGACCGGCGGCATCCTGCTGGGCTCGCTGATGGCCACGGCGATCAACCTTGCCTACACCCAGGCCGAGATCCTGGACTGGGCCTGGCGCCTGCCCTTCGTGGTGGGCGGGATCTTCGGCCTGATCGCCATGTACCTGCGCCGCTGGCTGCACGAGACGCCGGTCTTCGAGGCGATGCGCGCCCGCAAGGCGGTGGTGCGGGAGATGCCGCTGAAGCAGGTGCTGCGCGGCCATGGCGCCTCGGTGGTGGTCTCCATGGCGGTGACCTGGATGCTGACCGCGGCCATCGTGGTGGTGATCCTGCTGACGCCCTCGCTGATGCAGCGCCTGCACGGCATCCCCGCGACCACGACGCTGATCGGCAGCAGCCTCGCGACGCTGACCCTGACGATCTGCGCCGTGCTGGTGGGCGTGCTGCTGGACCGTTTCAACACCGTCATGGTGACACTGGTGGGCACGGTGCTGCTGATCGCCGCGACCTATGCCCTCTATGTCGGCACGGCGGCGAACCCGGACAACCTGGTGCCGCTCTACGCGGTGGCCGGGGCCACGGTGGGGATCATCAACGTGGTGCCTTATGTGATGGTGCGGGCCTTTCCCGGGGAGGTGCGCTTCACCGGCGTGTCCTTCTCCTACAACGTGGCCTATGCGGTCTTCGGTGGGCTGACGCCGATGGCGGTGGGCACGCTGGCGGGTTTCAACGCGATGGGGCCGGCGCATTACGTCGCCCTGGTCGTGGTGATCGGCCTGATCGCCGTGGTGGCCAACGGCATGCGCCGCGCCGCCGTCTATGCCCCGCCCGTCGCGGCGGAGTGATCCCCGGCCGCCACGGGCGGCCCCTGCGGCATGGCAGATAAGGGAAGGGGCGGGACCCATGGGTTCCGCCCTTGGCCTGTCCGCCCTCCCATCGTGATCGGGGTGCCGGCGCGACCGGGATTGCAACGCCCGGGCTCCTGTCGCCTTCTATGGCCGGAGCCCTGCCGGAGCCTCCGGCGCGGGATCGCCCATCGGAGATGGAGGAGCAAGGACATGGCGGATCTGGTGATCATCGCCTATCCGGACGAGCAGACGGCCGAGGCCGCGCGTCAGAAGCTGCTGAGCCTGCAGAAGGAGTACCTGGTCGAGATCGGGGACGCCGTGGTCGCCGTCCGCCAGCCGGACGGGAACGTGAAGCTGAACCAGCTGGTGAACACCACCCTGGCAGGCACGGCCTCCGGCGCGCTCTGGGGCACGCTGATCGGCCTGCTCTTCCTGAACCCGCTGCTGGGCACCGCCGTCGGCGCCGGGGCGGGAGCGCTGAGCGGCTACTTCACCGATGTCGGCATCGAAGACAACTTCCTGAAGGACGCCACCCAGGCGCTGCCGCCCGGGGGCGCGGCGCTTTGCGTGCTGGTGCGCAAGGTGACGGCGGACAAGGTCCTGCCTGCCATGTCCGAGTTCGGCGGGACGGTGCTGCGCACCAACCTGACGGCGGAGCAGGAGAACAAGCTGCGCGAAGGGCTGAAGGCGGCGGGCTGAACCGACCGCCTTATCATCCGGAGCATGGGGCCGGGGCCATGTGGCACCGGCCCGCCTTGCCGCCGCGAAGCCGGTCAGCCTCCGTCCATGCAGCGGCCCAGGTCGAGGGCCGCGTCCGTGCCATTCCCGCCCTTGCCACCTTCCGGCGCGGCGGGGACAGGCTTCACGCCGGACAGGAAGACCCCCAGCACACGGCTGTCCTCGCTTGCCCCGGCCTGCCGGGGGCTGGTGGCATCCGGGGTTTCCAGCAGCAGCGTCACCATCGAGCCCGGGGCCGCATCGCGCCAGGGCAGGAAGACACGCTGCGCCCTGGTGAACTCCAGGGACATCCGGCAGGCCCGTCCTCCGGCATCGCGGATGGTCACGCGCTGCGGCGCACCGCCGGGCGGGACATAGGCCGAGAGCGTCAGGATCGCGCCGCGTGTGTCCGGCCTGACCGGCAGGCGCAGCACCGCAGACCCGGCCAGGGACCAGCGCCCTCCGCGCTCACGGGGGGACCAGCCGAGGAACTCGGCCCGCCGCGGCGTGGGCCGGAAGGACAGAGGCTGGCAGGCGAGACCCAGCCGGGGCAGCGCGTCCCGGTAGGTCGTGAGATAGGTGCTGCTGCTGGCGCCACCGGGATCGGTCGGCCAGAGGACGGTGCGCGACAGCGCCTGCAGCACCAGCGGATCGTGCCCCATCCGGTCCGGCACCTGGCAGGCGCTCTCGCGGAGGAGGTCGAAGGCGCCCTCCTTTTCCGCCATGAGCCGGGCGGAGGCGCGGTTGTGCAGGAAGGTGGCACTGCCGAGCAGGCCCAGCCCCAGCGCGCAGGTCAGCACCGCCCGCCGGGCCCGGACGGGGCCGTGCCGCGCCGCGCCGCGGAGCAGCAGGGCGAGGCCGATGGCCGCGGCGATGCCCAGGCTCAGCGCGGAAAGGCGGGAGTCGACATAGGTGCAGTCGCCGTTCCGGCACCATGACTGGTACTTCTGGGTGAAGGCATGGGCCAGCGTGTTGAGCCAGGCCCAGGCGAGGCAGGCGAGCAGGACCCGTACGGCCAGCCCGTTGTCCAGCCGCGCGGCCAGGGCCGGCAGCAGCCGCGCCGCCAGCCAGGCCCCCATGGCAAGCAGCAGGATGGCGGGGGCGATATCCTCCGGCGCCGGGAAGGGTATGGTGAGGTGCGGAAAGACGGTGCCGTTGACGGTATGCAGGAATTGCAGGTGGAGGATGTCGGCCAGTGGCAGGGCCTCCGCGATCGTGCCCGGATAGTGGCTCGGGAAGACCATGCGGTAGCCGAAATGGACGGCCGCCGAGGCCAGCAGCGCTGCCCCCTGTATCCACATCTCCCGGCTCCGGCGCGCCCGGGACGCGATCAGCGCCAGCAGGGCCAGCCCCAGCCCTTCCAACAGTGCGTATTCCAGCAGCATGGTCGCGGCGAAGAGGCCCAGCCCGGCGGCCAGGGCGGCCGGTGCGGAGAGCTGCGCGACGCGGGCCAGCCGGAGATGGATCGCCAGCAGCGCCAGAAGCGGCAGGGTGAGCATCAGCGGATAGGCATTGGGCGGCAGGTGATGCGCCGCCATCGGCAGGGTGCAAACCGTCAGCAGCAGCGCGGCGCGCGTCAGCGGCAGCCGGAAGCGCTGGGCGAAGAGGTGGCAGAAGCAAAGCAACGTCAGGCCAAAACAGAGGACGACCAGCAACCGGCCCCAGGCGAATTCCGGCAGCATGGTTCCCAGCAGCACCAGCGGCATGGCGGGATACATGCCGACACGCCCCTGGTCCTCCGCGATGCGAGTGAGCCGCGTGGTCAGCTCCCAGGGCGAGTCGAGCTCGGTCAGGGTGACGTACTGCCAGAAATTGTCGTCGGCGGTCTGATGGAAGGCGGACAGGAAGGGCAGGAGCTGGATCGCGACGAAAGCGACGAGGACGAGGTCCGGCAGGTGGCGCGCCAGGGACGGCGTCAGGAAGCGGGTGCCGGTTCCTGTGCCGGGGGGATGGGGGGCTTTCCGGTCGCGCGGCAGCGGCTCCCTGCCGGGGGCCGGCACCAGCTCATGCGCCGTGCGGGAATTCGGGGAGCGCGCCATTGGCCAGCGGCTCGGCGTGGTGAGGCCGGACAAGGGGCAACGCCTTTTAAATGAGAATGCCGCTCATTTACAGGAAACCGACTGGACGCACAGCAGGTTTGTGTCGGTCCATGCACTGGGCGGATAGCTGTCCGGCAGGGTGGCGGGAAGGAGGCGGAAACCCGGTTCGCCGGAACGGCTCATGCGCGAAGCCTCCCGGCAGCCCGGTTGTTGCACCCGGAGCGGGGTCCATCTAGCAGTTTCGTCACTGCCTTCCTGGAAGGAGACCGATATGCGACAGCATCCGGGCCCCGGCCCCGTGCCCCGCCGCTCCATCATCCTCGGATCACTCGCGACGGCTGTCTCCTGGCCACTGGCCGACATGCGATCGGCCTTCGCGCAGGAGGCGGTGAAGGCGGCCCCTCCGGCCTCGGCGCCGGCGGCGCGCGGGGCGGTGGAGGCCTGCCGCGACGCCATCCTCCGCATTTCGCGCGAGGTCTGGGCGAATCCCGAACTGTCGCTGCACGAGGAGGTCTCCTCGGGGATCCACCTGCGGGAGTTGCGCGCCGCCGGCTTCACCATCGCCAGCCAGGGTACCTCGGGGATTCCGACGGCCTTCGTCGCGGAATGGAGCCAGGGCCAGGGTGGCCCGAAGCTCGGCTTCCTGCCGGAATACGACGCGCTGCCGGGGCTGGGCAACGCGGCCGAGCCCCGCCCGGTGCCCGGGCCGAAGGGCGCCGAGGTCGGGCATGGCTGCGGGCACAACATGCTCGGCGCGGGCTGCACCGGCGCGGCCATGGCGCTGCGCAGGATGATGATGGAGGGCGGCCATCCGGGGACGATCCGCGTCTATGGCTGCGCGGCGGAGGAGACCGAGGGTGCCAAGGTCTACATGGCGCGCGACGGGCTGTTCGACGACCTGGATGCCTGCCTCGCCTGGCATCCGGCGCCGATGACCGGCACGGGCCTGCTGCGGACCGCCGCGATGAACCTGCTGCGCATCCGCTTCCGGGGCCGCAGCGCCCATGCCGGGGTCGATCCCTGGGAAGGGCGCAGCGCGCTGAAGGGGGCCGAGATGTTCGGCATCGGCGTCCAGTTCATGCGGGAGCACCTGCGCCCCACCACCCGGCTGCATTACGTCTATACCGATGGGGGCGAGGCGGCGAACGTCGTGCCGGACCGGGCCGCGGTCGCCATCGTGATCCGCGACACAAACCGGAAGCAGGTCGGGGAGGTGACCGGCTGGGTCCGCGAGGTGGCCGAGGGCGCGGCCAGGGCGACGCAGACCGAGGTGGAGATCGAGCAGCCCTTCGGCCTGCACGATCTGTTGCCGAACGAGGTGCTGGTCCGCCGTATCCACCAGCACCTCTCGGCCGTGCCCATTGAATGGACCCCGGCGGAGCAGGATTTCGCCCGCGCCTGCCAGCGCGAGTCGAGGCTGCCGGAAGCCGGGCTCGCGACCAATCTCCTGCCCCTCCTGCCGGAGATGCAGACGGGCGGTTCCACGGATGTCGGCGATGTCAGCTACAACGCCCCGACCGGCCTCTTCGCCTGGGCGACCATGCCGGTGGGCGTGGGGCTGCACACCTGGCCGGTCACGGCCTGCGGCGGCACCTCGATCGGCGACAAGAGGGCGATCAACTCGGCCATCGTCATGGCCGGGGTCGGCTTTGACCTGATGACCGATGCCGGGCTGCGGGACCAGGTGAAGGCCGATTTCCGCAAGCGCCGGGGCGGCGGGCCCTATGTCTCGCCGCTGCCGGAAGGCAAGAAGCGCCCGGAGGGCATCCCGCCGCGCCTGCTGCTGCGCGATGGCACCGGGGAGCTGACCGACGAGTTCTACGAGCTGGGCGCCCGGTAGGGGGCGCCGCATCGTCTTCGGGCGGTCCGCCTCCGGGCCGTTCCTCAACCCATCCCGGCCAGCTCGCGCCACTCCGCCTCGGTGAGGGTGCGAAGGCCGAGCTCCGCGGCCTTCTTGGCCTTGGAGCCGGCATCGGCGCCGATCACCACGAGGTCGGTCTTCTTGGAAACGCTCTTCACCACCTTGGCACCCAGCGATTCCGCGCGGGCCTCGGCCTCCTGCCGCGTCATGGTTTCCAGGGAGCCGGTGAAGACGATGCTCTTGCCGGAAAGCGCGCCCTCGGCCACCGTCTCGGCCGGTTGCGGGTGGACCTCCCGCAGCAGGTCGTCCAGGGCCTCCAGGTTGCGGGGCTCGGAGAAGAACTCCACCAGCTCCTGCGCGATGGCCGGGCCGATGCCCTGGATGCCGCCCAGATCCTCCCGTGCCTCGGAGCCCAGGATGCGGGCATCGAGCATGGCCTGGCGCCAGTGTTCCACCGTGCCGTAGTGGCGGGCGAGGAGGCGGGCGTTCTGCGCGCCGATGCGCCGGATGCCCAGGCCGAAGAGGAAGCGTTCCAGGGACGGTTCCCGCCGCGCCTCGATGGCGGCGAGGAGGTTGGTGATCTTCCTGGAATCCTTGCCGGAGCGGCCGCCCCAGCCTTCCCAGCCACGCATCCGCTCCGTATGGCCCTTGAGGCGGAAGATCCCGGCGGGGGTGTTCACCAGCCCCTCGCGGTGCAGCAGCTCGATGTTCTCGATGCCCAGCCCCTCGATGTCCATCGCGTTGCGCGAGGCGAAGTGGATCAGCCGCTCCACCTGCTGCGCCGGGCAGATCAGGCCACCCGTGCAGCGCTTGATCACCTCGCCCGGCGGCCGCACGGCATGGGAGCCACAGGCGGGGCAGGTGTCGGGGAAGACGAAGGGCCGGCTGTCCGCCGGGCGCTTCTCCGGCACGATGCCGGTGATCTGCGGGATCACGTCGCCGGCGCGCTGCAGGATCACCGTGTCGCCGATGCGGACATCCTTGCGGGCGATCTCGTCCTCGTTGTGCAGGGTGGCGTGCTGCACCATGACGCCGCCGACATTGACCGGCTGCATCACCGCGCGCGGCGTCAGCGCCCCGGTGCGGCCGACCTGGATCTGGATGTCCAGCAGGGTGGTGGTCGCCTGTTCCGCCGGGAACTTCCAGGCGATGGCCCAGCGCGGGGCGCGGCCGACGAAGCCCAGGCGGCTCTGCCAGTCCAGCCGGTCCAGCTTGTACACCACGCCGTCGATGTCATAGGCGAGGCCGGCGCGCTTTTCCGCCAGCTCCGCCTGGAAGGCCCCGGCGGCATGTTCGTCGGGCAGGAGCCGGGAGAGCGGGTTCACCCGGAAACCCCAGCCTTCCAACCGCTTCAGGTACTCGGAATGAGTTTCCGCCACCGGCTCGCTGGACTCGCCCTGGGCATAGGCGAAGAGGCGCAGAGGGCGGCTGGCCGTCACCGCCGGGTCGAGCTGGCGCAGCGAGCCGGCGGCGGCGTTGCGCGGGTTGACGGGAATGCGGATCGCCGGGCCCACCGGCTCGCCCGCGGCGCGGCGGGCCTCGCGCTCCTCGTGCAGCCGGGTCTGCTCGGCATGGAAGGCGAGGAAGTCGGGCTTGGTCATGAAGACCTCGCCCCGGATCTCGATGCGGGCGGGATGGGGCGCCGGAAGCTGGCGGGGCAGCTCGTCCAGCGTTTCCAGGTTGCGGGTGATGTCCTCGCCCACCATGCCGTCGCCGCGCGTGGCGCCCCGCACGAAGCGCCCGTCCTCGTAGAGCAGGTTCACCGAAAGCCCGTCGATCTTGGGCTCGCCCACGAAGCGCAGCACCTCCTCGACCGAAAGGCCCAGGAAGCGGCGGATGCGGGCGGCGAACTCGGCGAATTCCTCCGGGCCGAAGACATTGTCCAGGCTGAGCATCGGCGTGCCGTGCCGGCTCTTGCTGAAGCCTGCCGCCGGGGGCGCGCCGGGCGGCGCCTCGTTCGGGCTGTCTTCCCGCTTCAGGGCAGGGAAACGCTCCTCGATCGCGGTGTTCCGGCGGCGCAGCGCGTCATAGGCCGCGTCCGACATGATCGGTGCGTCCTGCTGGTGGTAGGCGAGGTCGGCCTCGGCGATCTGCCCGGCCAGGCGGGCAAGCTCGGCGCGCGCCTCCTCCTCGTTGAGCGACTCGACGGGGCGCGATTCGGTTCGGTCGGACATGGCGGCAGGCCTAGGGCAGATCGGTAAGGAGCGGAAACGGCGGGTGATAGCGGAGTAACGCGGCAGAATGTGTTCGGGCGGGGGGCGTGGCCCGGGCGGGAAGGCTCCGCCTTCCTCCCGTGACCCCCCCATCCGCCAGGACCCTGTGGGCCCTGGACCTGGGGTGTTGGCTCCCGCTGCGGCCGGATCGCGCCGGGGAGCATGGCTCTCCGGCGACTGTGGGCGCCACCAGCACGGAGACGGTGTCCTCTTCCTTCTGGGAGCCCCGCTGGCCCATCTGTCCGCCAGGATCGGGCCAGGGGACTGGCCTTGCCACCCGCGCCAACGCAAGGCGAGGCCCGGGGGCATACGATGTCCCCGGCGGTGGGGACCGGGGGAGGCGGCGCCTCCCCCGGTGCCAGCCACGGGCGAGACGCCGCAAGCCGGGGCTATCGCCGGACCGGCTGCGCGCCGAGGGTGAACTTGAAGACCCGGACCGGCTGCACCACGCGCGACGTGCCGCCCTGGAAGGCAGGGAGGCGGTTGAGCTGGGCCGCCGGCAGCCAGAGGTCGCCCGCATCGTCGATCCACATCGCATCCACCCAGAGCAGGCGCGGGTCCTGCACCAGGGTGGTGACGGTGCGGTCGGGGGCGATGCGGAGGATGGCGAGCTTGTCCGTGTCGCTGGCGTAGATGTTGCCGGCGGCGTCGATGGCCGTGCCGCCGGTGGAGCCGGTCTGGGCCCAGGGCTCCACATGGCGGGCACGCTCGCTGTCGGCGATGTTGCGGTCATCCAGGTAGCGGGTGGCGATGCGCGACATCGGGCCGGAGCAGGACTGGTAGTAGAGCCACTGCCCGTCCTGCGACACTTCGACCTGGTCGGCATGGATGAGGACCGGGCGCCCGTCGGGGCCGCGCAGCTCCTGCCCCTCGGCCGTCAGGGGGCGGCGGGCGGTGAGGGAGGGATCACCCTCCAGCACGCGCCATCCGGCACCGCGGTCCAGGTCCATCACGATGATCGCGGGCTGGCCGGCATCGGTGACATAGGCGAGGCGCGCGTTGAAGCGCACGTCGTCGATGAAGCTGCGCTCGCCGGTCAGCTCGTCCAGCCGGTAGATGCGCTTCGCCTTGTTGGTGGCGAGGTCGATCTGCACCAGCTTGGGGCCGCCGGCCAGAGCGGGCTTGCCGATGCCCGGACTGCCGGTATCGACCACCCAGAGGTCGCCCTCCGGCCCGATGCGCAGCGCGTTGGCGCGGACGAAGGCATTGTTCGGCGCCGCGCCGGGGCGCCAGGCGTTCCAGGCGGCGTCGGGATAGGGGCGGTACTGGCCGTTCACCCATTCGGCCACGCGCGGCCCCTCGGCACCGTCCAACCGGGCGAAGACCACGAAGACGCGCCCGTCCCGGCTGGTGGTGACGCCCTGGATCGGCGTGTCGGATTCCAGCACCGGGGTCAGCCCGTTCTGGATGGGCATGGCGCAGGCGGCCAGAAAGGGAAGGGTCATGCCGGCGGCGAGCAGGCTGCGTCGGTTCATCGCGTCCTCGATCGGAAAGGGGGCGGGACGGGCGCCGCGCGGCCTCGGGATGGGTGGGGACACGGCTTGGACCGGCCCGGCGAGGTGGCGGCAAGGGCCCACAGGCACCGGAGGAGCCGGCGCCATGCCCCAGGGAAGATCGGCCCCGGTCCTATCCCCATGGCGGGGAAAGAGGCCGGGACCGGGTGGTCAGGCGGAGATCCGTGTCAGGCGGCCCCTGCCAGGAGGTCGTCGGCGGCCGCGCGGGCGGCCTCGGTGATGGTCTCGCCCGCCAGCATGCGGGCGATCTCCTCGCGCCGGGCGCCGAGGTCGAGAGGTTCCACGCGGGTCTCGGCCCGGTCGCCGCGCACGCCCTTGGCGACGCGGAGATGGGCGGTGCCACGGGCAGCGACCTGCGGCGAATGGGTCACCACCAGGACCTGGAGCCGGTCCGCAACCCGGGACAGGCGCTCCCCCACCGCGGCGGCGGTGGCGCCGCCGATGCCGCTGTCCACCTCGTCGAAGACCAGGGTGGGCACGGGCGAGCCACGGGCGAGGACGACCTTCAGCGCCAGCATCAGCCGCGACAGCTCGCCGCCCGAGGCGATCTTCGCGAGCTGGCCGGGGATCTGGCCGGGATTGGTGGAAACGAGGAAGGTGATCCGGTCCACGCCATCGGCGGCCCAGGCGGGTTCCTCGCGCGGGACGAGCTCGATATGCAGCCGAGCGCGGTCGAGCTTGAGGGGGGCGAGTTCGCGCGCCACGGCCTTCTCCAGCTCGCGTGCCGCCTTGGTGCGGGCGGCGGTGAGGTCGGAGGCGGCGGCGATGAAGGCGTTGCGGGCGGATTCCGCCTCGGCCTCCAGCTTCGCCACGCGGCCGGTGCCGGCATCCAGGGCGCCCAGGCGCTCCTTGAGGCGCAGCAGCAGGCCGGGCAGCTCCACCACCGGCACGGCATGCTTGCGGGCGGCGGCGCGCAGGGCGAAGAGGCGTTCCTCCAGCTGTTCCAGCCGGCGCGGGTCGGGGCCGAAATCGGCGCTCAGGCGTTCCAGCAGGGATTCTGCCTCGGTCAGCGCGTCCTGCGCGGCGGCCAGGGCGGCGAGGGCCGGGGCGGCCTCCTCGTTCGGCGCGGGCAGGCGTTCCAGGGCGCGGGCAGCGTTGCGCAGTGCGGCGGCGGGGCCGCTGCCGCCACGCCGGTCGCGCGGCTGCAACTCGGCCAGGGCGGAGGCGATGGCCTCGGCACGGCGCTCACCCTGCTGCATGTGCTGGCGCTCGCTGGCCAGGGCCTCCTCCTCGCCCTCTTCCGGGGCGAGGTCGGACAGCTCCCCCACGGCGTGGCGCAGCCATTCCTCGTCCCGCTGGGCGGCGGCGATGGCCTCCTGCGCCTCGCGCAGGGCGCGGCTGGCGGATCGCCAGGCGCGGAAGGCGTCCCCCGCCTTGCGGCGGCGCGGCTCCAGCCCGCCGAAGGCATCCAGCAATCCGCCATGGCTGCCAGGGTCGGCGAGGCCCACCTGGTCGTGCTGCCCCTGGACCTCGACGAGCAGGCTACCCAGGCGGCGCAGGAGGCCGACGCCCACCGGCTCCCCGTTGACGAAGGCGCGGGAGCGGCCGTCGGTGTTCACCACGCGGCGGACCACGATCTCCTCCTCGCCCTCCATGCCCTGCTCCGCGAGCATTGCGAAGGCGGGGTGGTCGGGGGCGGGGGCGAAGACGGCGGTGACGCTGGCCTGGGCCTGTCCGGCGCGGACCATGCCGGATTCGGCCCGCTGGCCAAGGGCGAGGCCCAGGCTGTCCAGCAGGATCGACTTGCCGGCGCCGGTCTCGCCGGTCAGCACCGTCAGGCCGGAGCCGAATCGCAGGTCCAGGCGCTCGATGAGCACCACGTCGCGGATCGAGAGGGAGGCGAGCAAGCGGGCTCCGCGGGAGGAGCGGGCCGGGCGCACGAGGCGCCCGGCCCGGAAGGTTCGTGGGAGGTCAGAAGATGGTGTTGAGGGCCCGCCGGAAGAAGCCCGGGCGCTCGTCGCCCGGCGCGGGGGGCGCACCCTCCACCAGCATGGCGTAGCTGTCCTGGTACCAGGGATTGCCCGGGTAATTGTGGCCGAGCACGGAGGCGGTCTTGCGGGCCTCCTCCGTGAGTCCCATCGCCAGATAGATCTCGGTCAGGCGGTGCAGCGCCTCCGGCACATGGTTCGTGGTCTGGTAGTTGTCCACCACGTTGCGGAAGCGGCCGATCGCGGCGGCATAGAGGCCGCGCTGCTGGTAGAAGCGGCCGATCGACATCTCGTGCCCGGCGAGATGGTCGCGGGCGAGGTCGATCTTGAGGCGCGCGTCGCGGGCATAGGGCGTGTTGGGGAAGCGGTTCACCACGTCCTGCAGCGCGGTGATGGCCGTGTTGCTGGAGGTCTGGTCGCGCTGCGCGTCGTTGATCTGCTCGTAGTAGCAGAGGCCGCGCAGATAGTAGGCATAGGCGATGTCGCGATGCGCGGGGTGGAGCTGGATGAAACGGTCCAGCGCCGTCAGCGCCTCGGTATAGCGGTTGCGGGAGTATTCCGCGTAGCCGGTCATCAGCCGGGCATTGGTGGCCCAGGTGGAATAGGGGTGCTCGCGCTCCACCGTCTCGAAGAGTTCCACCGCCTGGGCGGGCTTCTCCTGCTTCAGCGCGTCCATGCCCGCGGCGTAGAGTTCCTCGGGCGTGCCTATGGTGGAGCCGTCCGGCTTGGTGGTCAGGCTGGCGGATTTGCCGTCCCACTGGCCGAGCAGGCCACATCCCGGCAGGAGCAGAGGCAGCAGCAGCAGCGCCCAGTAGGGGGCCCGGCGGGGAGCCCGGCGGGGAGCTCCGTGCGGCGCGTGGCTGGCGCGGCGCGGGAGGGAGCGGCGGAGCGTGGCGATCATGCGCATGGTGGGCGCCCTATAACACGGCTGCGGAGCGCCGGCAGGGGCCGAAAGCACCGTGGATGACGAAGGATGCAGTGGCTCGTTTGCCGATCCTTTCCCGGCACAGGAAGGGGGCTGTCCGGGAAGGTGGTGCGGGCCGGGGCGGCCTGGGAAGCGCATCCGCGGACGCTGCCGGTGCGCAGAGGGATCGCCCGCCGGGGGATCGGGCGGCCCCTCTGCGCTGCTTCCTCGATGGGGCCAAGGGGAGCGGCTTCGAGGAAGCAAGCCTGACGACGTGCCGACACCTGCCTTTCAACGCCTCCTTCTGCCGGAGGCCGGGGCTCGGGGAGGTTCCGGAGACGGTGACAAGGGGGGGCTGAGAGGTGTTCGGGACCGTACTCGACGGGCTGGGGAGAGGAACGGGCGCCCACTTCTCGCCCGGGCGCGCCTCACCGGGAAAGACCGGAAAGGCGGCCGGGCGTCAGGCGGGGGCGGCGGCCATGGGGAGGCGGGTGTTGGCCGCAGCGCTGGCGTTCTCGGACACCTGGGACTCGATGCGCCAGGCGGTCGGATCGGCGAAGAGGGCACGCAGCAGGCGGTTGTTCAGGCTGTGGCCCGACTTGTGGCCGCGGAAGCTGGCCCGTAGCGGGGCGCCGGCCAGGAAGAGGTCGCCCACCACATCCATCATCTTGTGCCGCACGAATTCCTGCGGATGGCGCAGCCCGCCCGGGTTCAGCACCAGCGGGCCGTCCACCACCACGGCATTGGCGAGCGAGCCGCCACGGGCAAGGCCGACGGCACGCAGCCGGGCCACGTCCTCCGCCATGGTGAAGGTGCGGGCATCGGCCAGGACCTCGCGGAAGGAGTCCGGCGTCAGGGGCAGCGAGAGGTCCTGCCGGCCGACAGCCGTGCCCTCGAAGGCGATGGCGAGGGAGATCTCCAGGCCGCGCCGGCTGTTCGGGTGCAGCTCGGCCCAGGCGGAGCCTTCCTCGACACGGATGGGCTTCAGGACCTCGATCGTGTCGCGCGGCGCATAGGGCGCGGAGGCCGTGATGCCGGCGCAGTCGATCAGGAAGACGAAGGGCGCGGCCGAGCCGTCCAGGATCGGGATCTCGGGGGCATCGACCTCGATGACGCAGTCATCCACGCCGCAGCCGGCCAGGGCGGCCAGCACGTGCTCCACCGTGCCGATCCGTGCCTCGCCAGCAGGGGTGAGGCAGGTCAGCGCGGTGCAGAGGCGGGTGTCGGTGACGAGGTCGTAGCGGGCCGGGATGTCCACGCCCAGGTCGGTGCGGCGGAACAGGATCCCCGTCCCCGCCTCGGCCGGGCGCAGCGTGAGGCTGACGCGGTCACCGGAGTGCAGGCCAGTCCCGACGCAGCCGATAGCGGCCTTGAGGGTCTTGCGGGCACCGGTCACGGAAAGGAGGGAACCGTCCATAGAAGTGTTGGAACCTGTTTTCTGCCGACGGCCTTGCTGCCGCCACATCTGGAAACTGGCACCGGGCGCGGGGAAGCGCCATTCAAGCCTTGTTTCTCAATATTTCGCGTTAAGTGGCTGAATTTCTTGAGTTATTGCGCATGAAAAAACCCGCCCGAAATCTTCGGGCGGGTTTCCTGGATTCGCCGGCCGTCCTGCAGGAGCGGCCAATCGGGTGTTCCCGGGCGCCGGGTGGTCCGGCCGTCAGTTGTTCTTCTGACGGCGCAGGAAGGCGGGGATGTCCAGCCCGGTCTCGGCCTGCGGCGGGGCCCGGTGGGCTTCCTCCGTCCGCTGCGGCTGCGGCGCGGGGACAGGAGCCTCGTCCGGCAGGCTGCGCTTCATCAGCCCGGTCGCCTGGCGGAACAGCCGGTTCAGCCCGCCCGGCGCGGCACCGGGGGCCGGGGCGGCGGAGGCTGGCGAGCGCGGCGGAGCCAGCGGGGCGGCCATCGGGCCGCGCAGCAC
>NZ_BDLP01000052.1:0-18432 GCF_001950415.1 Roseomonas sp. TAS13 | reverse complement strand
GCGGCAGGCGAGGCGCTGGCCGCGCTGCATGCGGTGCCGCCGCCGCCGGGCCTGCCGGCCTGGGACGGCGCGGCGATGGCCCGGGCGGCGGCGGGCACCTTCCTGGACTGGTGGTGGCCCGCGGCGCTGGGCGAGGCGCCCTCCGAGGCGCAGCGCGAGGGGTTCCGGCGCGCCGTTTGCGACACGATCGATCCTTTCGCCGGCACGCGCGGCATCGTGCACCGCGACTATTTTCCGGCGAACCTGACCACGGTGCCGGGGCGGGAGGGCGTGCGCGCCGTGGGCATCCTGGATTTCCAGGACGCGGCGCTGGGCCACCCGGCCTATGACCTGCTGAGCCTGGTGGAGGACGCCCGGCGCGACGTGGCGCCGGAGGCCCGCGTGGCCGCCATCGCCGCCTATCGCCGGGTGCGGGACGTGCCGGACCTGGAGGCTGCCATGGCCGCCCATGGCGCGGTGCGGCACCTGCGCGTCGCCGCGCTCTGGGTACGGCTGGCGCGCCGCGACGGCAAGCCGCGCTACCTCGCCCATGGGCCGCGTTGCTGGCGGCTGCTGGCGGCGTCGCTGGCGCAACCGGCGGCCCGGCCGCTCGCTTCCTTCCTGGATGCGCATGTGCCATTGGCGAAGCGGATGAACCCGCCCCCGAGGGGCTCGTGAAGGGATTGGCCGCGTGAGCGAACCGAACGACGCCTCCGCAACCCGTCCGGCCGCCCCGGCCCCCCAGAAGGCAGCCCCGCAGGAGCCTCCCCTGCCAAACCTCACCCTGCCGGCGCCGGGTGTCAGCCCGCGCACCGGGATGGTGCTGGCCGCCGGCCTTGGCACGCGGATGCGGCCGCTGACGGAGACCACGCCGAAGCCGCTGCTGCGGCTGCAGGGGGAAAGCCTGCTGGACCATATCCTCGACCAGCTGGACGCGGCCGGGATCGGGCGCGTGGTGGTGAACGCGCACCATCTGGCGCCGCAGGTCGAGGCCGCCTGCGCCACCCGGAACAGGCCCGCCTGCGAGGTGATCGTGGAGCCGGAGCTGCTGGAGACCGGCGGCGGCATCCGCAACGCCCTGCCGAAGCTGGGGCCCGATCCCTTCGTGGCGGTGAACGGGGATTCCTACTGGCTGAACGGGCCGGTCCCGGCGCTGCGGCGGCTCTTCGCGGCCTTCGATCCGGAGGCCATGGACGTGCTGCTGCTGGTCGCGCGCGCCGCCACGGTGGAGGGCGATGTCGGGCGCGGCGATTTCGCGCTGGACCCGCTGGGGCGCATCCGACGGCCGAAGGAGCGGGAGGTGGTGCCCTATACCTATGCCGGGGTGCAGGTGCTGCACCCCCGCCTCTTCGATGGCGCGCCGGAAGGGGCCTGGTCCATGAACCGCCTCTACGACAAGGCGATCGCGGCGGGGCGCGCCTTCGCCCTGGTGCATGACGGGGTGTGGTTCCATCTCTCCACCCCCGAAGACCTGGAACAGGCCGAACATCGCCTCCAACGCGGGCTGGTACGCTTCTTCTGAGGGCACGTGTCCGCCGGCCGGGCGGTGGCCCGGCCAATGTGAGCGGGGACGGGGATTGATCGCCGCGCGGTGGCAGGGGAAGACTAGCGCCGCCGCACGGACCCCAAGGTGCCCATGAGCCTTCCTCCCTTCTCCCGCCGTTCCCTGCTGCTGGCGGGAGCCGCCACGGTGGCCGCCCCGGCGGCGATCGCTCCCGGGGCCGGGGCCCTGGCTCAGACCAGTGCCGGCACCACCGGCACGGTGACGGAGCCGACGCGGATCAGGCTGCGCCTGCTGGAAACCACCGACCTGCATGTGAACGTCTATCCCTATGACTACTACCGGGACCGGACGGACGACACGGTGGGCCTGGCCAAGACGGCGACGCTGATCGCGGCGGCCCGGGCCGAGGCGAGGAACAGCCTGCTCTTCGACAATGGCGACGTGATCCAGGGCAGCCCGATGGGCGACTACATGGCCTATAGCCACGGGCTGAAGCCGGGGCAGGTGCATCCGATCATCGCCGCGATGAACAGGCTGGACTATCTCTGCGGCACGCTGGGCAACCACGAGTTCAACTACGGGCTGGACTATCTGGGCACCTCGCTGGCGGGGCAGAACTTTCCCAGCGTCTGCGCCAACGTGTTCAAGGCCGATGGTTCGCCGCTGGTCGCCCCCACCCGCGTCTTCGAGCGCGAGATGGTGGACGAGAAGGGGGGGCGGCGCCTGCTGCGGATCGGCGTGATCGGCTTCGTGCCGCCGCAGATCACGCAATGGGACAAGGCCAACCTCGACGGCAAGGCGACCACGCTCGACATCGTGGACGCGGCGGTGCGCTACGTGCCGGAGCTGCGGCGGCAATGCGACCTGCTGGTGGCGCTGTGCCATTCCGGCATCGCCGGCGGCGACCACCAGAAGGGCGACGAGAACGCGGCGCTGCACCTGGCGAAGGTGCCGGGCATCGACGCGATCCTCACCGGACACCAGCACCTCGTCTTCCCCGGCAAGGACTTCGCCAACATCGACGGCGTGGATGCCGCGCGCGGCACGCTGCACGGCGTGCCGGCGGTGATGGCGGGCTTCTGGGGCAGCCATCTGGGCGTGATCGACCTGGAGCTCGAAGGGCGGAACGGCGTCTGGAAGGTGGCGGACTTCAAGGTCGAGGCGCGGCCGATCTACGAGCGCAAGCCGGACCGCAGCATCGTGGCCCTGACCACGGCGGCGCCCGTGGTGCTGGAGGCGGCGAAGGCGGAGCACGAGGCGACACTCGCCTATGTGCGCCAGCCGGTGGGCGAGACCAAGGCGCCGATCAACAGCTACTGGGCGCTGGTGGCCGACGATCCCTCGGTGCAGATCGTGAGCAACGCGCAGACCTGGTACATCCGCGGTATCGCCGCCGGGTCGGGGCTGGACAAGCTGCCGCTGCTCTCCGCCGCGGCGCCCTTCAAGGCGGGCGGGCGCTCGGGGCCGGACTACTACACCGACGTGAAGCCGGGGCCGCTCGCCATCAAGGACATGGCGGATATCTACCTCTATCCGAACACCGTGCGCGTGGTGAAGGTCACCGGCGCGCAGGTGCGGGAATGGCTGGAGCGTTCGGCGGGCATCTTCAACCGGATCGACCCGTCCTCGACGGCCGAGCAGGAGCTGATCAACGCGAAGTTCCCATCCTACAACTTCGATGTGATCGACGGCGTGACCTATCGCATCGATGTGACGCAGGAATCACGCTACGACAACGACGGGAAGCTGGTGGCGCCCGGCGCGCACCGCATCCGGGACCTGCGCTTCGACGGCCAGCCGGTGGACGAGACGGCCGAGTTCCTGGTCGCCACCAACAACTATCGCGCCGGGGGCGGCGGAAACTTCCCCGGGGCGGACGGCAAGACCATCGTGCTCGACGCGCCGGACCTGAACCGCGACGTGATCGTGCGCTATATCGTCGAGCAGAAGAGCGTGGACCCGAAAGCCGACGGCAACTGGTCCATCGTGCCGCTGCCGGCGAATGCCGTGGTCTCCTACGTCACCTCCCCGGCGGCGGCCAAGGTCGCGCTGCCGGCGGGGCTGAAGGCGGAGCCGCTGGGCGATGCACCGGGCGGCTTCGCGAAGTTCCGGGTCTCCTTCGGCTGAGCGCCCTTTCGCCTGGACGCGGCGGCCCGGACGCGGTGCCCGCCGCCACCGCGGGGACGGGGGGCGCCCGGCCCTCGCGCCCCGGCCATGTCCTGTTTCCCATGAACCCGCCCGAACGAGCGAGGACCCTGCCCATGCGACGCCTGCTGCTGAGCGCGCTCTGCGCCCTTCCTGTGATGGCCGCGCTTCCCGTGCTGGCGCTGGCCGAGGAGATCAAGCCCGCCATCGTCTTCGACATGGGCGGCAAGTTCGACAAGTCGTTCAATGAATCCGTCCATAACGGCGCCCAGGCCTTCACCAAGGAGACGGGCATCGAGGTGCGGGAGTTCGAGCCGCAGAACGACACGCAGCGGGAGCAGGCGCTGCGCAACCTGGCGCGCCGCGGCCAGACGCCGATCGTGGCGGTGGGCTTCAACCAGGCGAGCGCGCTCAAGACCGTCTCGGCCGAGTTCCCGAAGCTGCATTTCGTGATCCTCGACACGGTGGTCGAGGCGCCGAACGTGCAGTCGATCGTCTTCCGCGAGGAGCAGGGTTCCTACCTCGCCGGCATGCTGGCGGCGCTGCGCTCGGGCACCGGCAAGGTCGGCTTCGTCGGCGGCATGGACGTGCCGCTGATCCGGAAGTTCGCCTGCGGCTATGGGCAGGGCGCCCGGGCGGCGAACCCGAAGGCCGAGGTGTTCCAGAACATGACCGGCTCCACGCCCACCGCCTGGAACGACCCGGTGCGCGGCGCGGAGCTCACGCGCTCGCAGATCGAGCGCGGCGCGGACGTGATCTTTCAGGCCGCCGGCGCCACCGGCCTCGGCGTGCTGCAGGCCGCCGCGGATGCGGGCAAGTACGGCATCGGCGTGGATTCCAACCAGAACCACCTGCATCCGGGCCATGTGCTGACCAGCATGGTCAAGCGCCTCGACGTCGCGGTGCAGAAGGCCTTTCAGGAGGCGCGTGAGGGCCGCTTCAAGCCCGGCACGCGCGTGCTGGGGCTGGAGGATGACGGCATCTCGCTCGCCTTCGACGACAACAACGCGAAGATCGTCACCGCCGAGATGCGCGCGAAGGTGGACCAGGCGCGGCAGGACATCGTGGCCGGCAAGATCAAGGTCCATGACTACATGACCGACAATTCGTGCCCGAACTGAGCGGGGACCGCCCCGGGACGATGGCCGGGGCCGCGCCCGGGAGAGTCTCCGGGGGAATTTCCAGGAGAATTCCTGGGGCGCCCGCCATCGAGCTGGTGGCGATCAGCAAGCGCTTTGGCGCGGTGCAGGCGAACCGGGCGGTGGACCTCACTGTCCACCGCGGCGAGATCCACGGCATCATCGGCGAGAACGGGGCCGGGAAATCGACGCTGATGTCGATCCTGAACGGCTTCTACACCGCCGATTCCGGCCACATCCTGGTCGGCGGGCGGGAGGTGCGGATCGCCACCAGCGCCGATGCCATCGCCCTCGGCATCGAGATGGTGCACCAGCACTTCATGCTGGTGGAGAGCTTCACCGTGCTGGAGAACGTCATGCTCGGCGCCGAGGGCGGCGCCCTGCTGGCGAAGGGTCGGGCCAGGGCGCGGGCGGAGCTGGGGCGGCTCGCCACGGAATACGGGCTCTCGGTCGATCCGGACGCGCTGGTCGGCGATCTGCCGGTGGGGGCGCAGCAGCGGGTGGAGATCCTCAAGGCGCTGTACCGTGGCGCCGAGGTGCTGATCCTCGACGAGCCGACCGGCGTGCTGACGCCGCAGGAGGCGGACGACCTGTTCCGCGTGCTCCGTGCGCTGCGGAGCCAGGGCAAGACGGTGCTGCTGATCACCCACAAGCTGCGCGAGATCATGGCGGTCACCGACCGCGTCTCGGTGATGCGGGCTGGGGAGATGGTGGCGCACCGGACCACGGCAGAGACCTCGGTGGAGGAGCTGGGCGAGCTGATGATCGGGCGCCGGCTGCGGCGCGACCGTTCCAAGCCGCCGGCGCGGCCGGGGCCGCTGCTGCTGGAGGTCGAGGGGCTGGGCCTGCGCGATGCCGCCGGGGTGGAGCGCCTCGCCGATGTCAGCTTCGCCCTGCGTGGCGGCGAGATCCTCGGCGTCGCGGGGGTGGCGGGCAACGGGCAGAGCGAGCTGCTGGAGGTGCTGGCCGGGATGCGTGTGCCGGGCTCGGGGCGCATTCGGCTGCGGGGAAAGGACATCTTTCCCGGCGCGATGCCCGGCCCGGCGGAGATGCGCCGCCGCCGCGTGGCGCATGTGCCGGAGGACCGGCTGAAGACCGGGCTGGTGCGCAGCTTTCCGGCGATGGATTCCGCGATCCTGGGCTATGAGCACGATCCCGCCTGGCGCCGCGCCGGGCTGCTGGACCCGGCGCGGATCGAGGCCCATGCGGAGCGGCTGATGCGCGAGCACGACGTGCGGCCGGTGGCGCCGCGGCTGCGTTCCGCGCTCTTTTCCGGCGGCAACCAGCAGAAGCTGATCATGGGGCGCGAGATCGGGCGCGACCCGGAGCTGATCCTGGTCGGGCAGCCGACGCGCGGGGTGGATATCGGCGGCATCGACGCGATCCACGCGCGGCTGCTGGCGGCGCGGGCGGCGGGCAAGGCGGTGCTGCTGGTCTCGGTGGAGCTGGACGAGGTCCTGCGCCTGTCGGACCGCATCCTGGTGATGTGCGGCGGGCGGGTGATGGGCGAGCTGCCGGCGGCGGAAGCCGACGAGGCGGTGCTCGGCCTGATGATGGCGGGCGCCGCGCGCGGGGACGGTGCGCGGGGCATGGGGACCGGAGGAACGGCATGAGCGGAGGCACGGCGGCGGAACTGCCGCGCTGGGCGGATCTGGTGCTGCTGCCGCTGGTGAACCTGTTCCTGGCGCTGCTGGTGACGGCGGGGGTGATCCTGGCGGTGGGGCAGCCACCGCTGGAGGCGCTGCGGGCGCTGGTGCTGGGCAGCCTCGGCTCCTTCGACGCGCTGGGCTACACGCTCTACTACACGACCGACATGGTCTTCGCCGGGCTGGCGGTGGCGCTGGCCTTCCAGTGCGGGCTGTTCAACATCGGGGGCGAGGGGCAGGCCTATATCGCCGGGCTGGGCGTGTCGCTGGCGGCGCTGAACCTGGAATTCCTGCCCGCGCCGCTGCTGGTCCCCGTGGCGATCCTGGCGGGCGCGGCCTTCGGGGGCGCCTGGGGCGCGGTGCCGGGCTGGCTGCAGGCCTATCGCGGCAGCCACATCGTCATCACCACCATCATGTTCAACTTCCTGGCCGCCTCGCTGATGGTCTACCTGATCGTGGACGTGCTGATCGCGCCTGGTTCCATGGCGCCGGAAACGCGCGAGTTCACCCAGGCGGCCTGGCTTCCCAAGCTGGGCTTCCTCGGCTTCTCGCCCCACGTGCCGGTGAACCTCGCCCTGCCGCTGGCGGCGCTCTGCGCGCTGGCGGTCTGGCTGCTGGTCTGGCGCACCCCCTGGGGCTACGGCGTGCGGGTCTCGGGCGTCAGCCCCGCCGTGGCCGCCTATGCGGGCATCGATGCCCGGCGGCAGATCGTGCTGGTCATGGCGCTGTCCGGCGCGCTGGCCTCGGGCGTCGCGGTGAACGAGCTGCTGGGGGCGCAGCACAAGCTGCTGATCGGCTTCACCGGCGGCTACGGCTTCACCGGCATCGCGGTGGCGCTGATGGGACGCAACCATCCCTTCGGCGTGGTGCTGGCGGCGCTGCTCTTCGGCGCGCTGACCCAGGGCGGGGCGGAACTGGCCTTCGAGATGCCGGAGGTGCCGGCGCAGATGGTGATCATGATCCAGGGCCTCGTGATCCTCTTCACCGGGGCGCTGGGCAACCTGTTCCGCCCGGCCCTGGCGCGTCTGCTGGCGCCGCGCGCGGCCCTTCCGGCGGAGCGCGCCTGATGGGGGAGCTCTGATGGAGGAGCTGGTCCTCCCCATGCTGGCGGCGACGCTGCGCACCGCGGCGCCGCTGATCCTGGCCGCGCTGGCGGGGCTGTTCACCGAACGCTCGGGCATCGTGGATGTCGGGCTGGAGGGCAAGATGCTGGTCGGCGCCTTCGCCGCCGCCGCCACGGCGGCGGTGACGGGCGACGTGCTGCTGGGCCTGCTGGTGGCCATGGCGGCCTCGCTGGCGCTGGGGCTGGTGCATGGCTGGGCCTGCATCACCCTGCGCGGCAACCAGGTGGTCTCCGGCATGGCGATCAACATCCTGGCCTCGGGGCTGACGGCGGTGCTGGCGCTGGCATGGTTCCGGCAGGGCGGGCAGACGCCGCCGCTGCCGGCCTCGGGACGCTTCCTGGGCATCGCCCTGCCGGGGGCGGCGGCGCTGGCGGATGTGCCGGTGCTGGGGCGATTCTATGCCGTGGTGGTCAGCGGGCAGACCCTGCCGACCTATCTCGCCCTGCTGCTGGTGCCGCTTTCCGCCTGGGTGCTGGGGCGGACGCGCTTCGGGCTGCGGCTGCGCGCGGCGGGGGAGAACCCGGCGGCGGTGGACACGGCGGGGATCTCGGTGTCCGGGCTGCGCTATGCCGGGGTGGTCATCGCGGCGCTGCTCTGCGGCATCGCCGGGGCGACGATCGCCACCGCGCAGGGGGCGGGCTTCGTGCGCGACATGGTGGCGGGGCGGGGCTTCATCGCGCTCGCGGCGCTGATCCTGGGCAAGTGGCGGCCGTGGCCGATCCTGCTCACCTGCCTGGGCTTCGGTCTGCTGGATGCGGTGGCGATCCGCCTCCAGGGCGTGCCGGTGCCGCTGATCGGCAGTTTCCCGGTGCAGGCGGTGCAGGCGCTTCCCTATCTGCTGACGGTGATCCTGCTGGCCGGCTTCGTCGGGCGTTCCGTGCCCCCGAAGGCGAGCGGGACGCCCTATGTGAAGGAACGCTGAGCATGTCCGGTCCCGATGATCTGGTATCGGCGGCGCTGGCGGCGCGGGGGCGGGCCTATGCGCCCTATTCCCGCTTCCAGGTCGGCGCCGCGCTGCGGACGGAGGACGGCGCCGTCTTCGCCGGCTGCAATGTCGAGAACGCCGCCTTCCCCGAGGGCACCTGCGCTGAGGCCGGGGCGATCGCCGCCATGGTGATGGGCGATGGCAGCCGGCGCATCGCCGAGGTGGTGGTGGCCGCCGAGGCGAAGGAGCCCTGCACCCCCTGCGGCGGCTGCCGGCAGAAGCTGCGGGAATTCGGCACGGCGGAGACCACCGTGCGGATGGTGGATGCGGCGGGGAAGACCGTGCTGCTGCGGCGCCTAGGCGAGTTGCTGCCGGACAGTTTCGGGCCCGGGAGCTTCATGGGGTGAGCGGGCCTCCCTTTGGGCCCGGCTCGGCGATGCTCAGCCAGGGCCAGCGGGCGCGGTAGGATTCCGCCTTGCGCCGGAACAGGTCGTGCCGGTTCCCGCTCAGCGGGTTCATGCGCAGGATGCCGGCCTCCAGGTCGCCGAAGCCGTCGGGGGCGTGGACCGCGCCCGTGGCGGCCTCGATGCCGATGCAGGTGCAGGCGACGAGGTAGCGGCCGATCCCGTCGCGGGCCGAGGTCAGGCGGGGATAGGGCGAGCCGAAGCGCTGCTCGTACCAGAGATGCACGCGGGCCTGGTTCTTCACCTCGATCACCGCGCCCATCCCGTCGCGCAGGTCGCGCGTGGCTTCCGCGACGCGCCGGATCACGGTGTCCTCGGCCTCCCAGGACAGGTCCCGGTCGTCGAAGTAGAAGACGTCGTAGTCCTTGACGCCCTGGCCGGCGGGCTGGCCGGAGCGATGGTTCCAGACGGCCTGGAACAGGCAGCCCGCCGTCAGGAAGCCCTGTGGCAGGCCCAGCGCCGGCAGGCGCTCCAGCAGCGCGGCGTTGACCGGGTTGGTCGAGATTCGGGCCAGGAAGGATCCGGCGGAAGCGTCCGCAGAGGGAGCGGAGAAAAACCGGGGCGATACCGGTCCAGCATGAGGCGAGTCTCTCCCCGGGGACAGGACTGGCGGCCGATCTGGCGGAAGAGGGCCGCGACGGACGGAAATGGCGTCCCTGCACTATGGTATATCCGGGCGATGGCCGGGGATCATGCCGCGCCGTGTATCTCCGCCCGAGGATTCGCCATGCGCATCTTCTCCGCTTGTCTGGCCCTGGAAACCAACACCTTCTCGCCGATGCCGACGAGCTACCGGAACTTCCTGGACCAGCAGGCCTGGCAGCCTGGCGAGCATCCGGCTGAGCCGACCATGCAGACGGCCGCCTTCTGGGTGACCCGTCGCCGTGCGGCGGCCGACGGGTACGAATTCATCCCTGGTTCCTGCTTCTGGGCCATGCCAGGCGGGATGGCCGGCCGCAGCGCCTATGAGCGGATGCGTGAGGAGATCCTGGCGCAGCTTCGTGCAGCGCTGCCCGTCGATGCCGTGGTGCTCGGCCTGCACGGCGCGATGGTGGCGCAGAACTATGACGACTGCGAAGCCGACCTGCTGGAGCATGTCCGCCGCATGGTCGGTCCGGAGGCGGTGATCGGCGTCGAGCTCGACCCGCATTGCCACCTCACCGTCCGGCGCTGCGAGATCGCGGACATCATCGTCCTGTACAAGGAGTACCCGCACACCGATTTCGTCGAGCGTGGCGAGGAACTGCTCGACCTGGTCCTGGCGACCCTGCGCGGGCAGATCCGCCCGGTGATGTCGCTCTGGGACTGCCGGCTGATCGCCTCCTTTCCCACCACCGAACAGCCGATGCGCGGGCTGGTCGACCGCGCGATGGCGCTGGAAGGCCGGGCGGGCGTGCTTTCCATTTCGCTGGGCCATGGCTTCCCTTCGGGCGACGTGCCGGAGAGCGGCGCGCGGGTGCTGGTCGTCACGGATGATGCCAAGCCTGTGGGCGACCGCCTGGCCCGCGAGTTCGGCGAGGCCATGGCCGCGATTCATGCCCACCCCGCGAAGCGCTTCCTGGAGCCGGCGGAAGCGGTCGCCGAGGGGCTGCGGCTTGCCGCGACGGCGGAAGCGCCCGTGACCATTGCCGATACCTCGGACAATGCCGGCGGCGGTGCTCCGTCGGACAACACCACATTCCTGCGCCTGCTGACCGAGGGTGGCATCGCTGGTGCCTCGGTCGGACCGATCTGGGATCCGCTTGCGGTCCGCCTGGCCTTCGACGCCGGGCCCGGCGCGAGGATGCGCCTGCGGATCGGAGGCAAGGCCTGCTGGGCCTCGGGGCAGCCGCTGGATGCGGAGGTGGAGGTCCTGTCCTGCGTTCCCGAGGCATATCAGAGCTTTGCCGGCGGGCCGGTCGATCTCGGGGATGCCGTCGGGATACGCACCGCGACAGGGGTTGGTGCCGTGCTGACGTCCCGGCGCCGCCAGGCGATGGGCCATGACCTTTTCTCGAACATGGGAATCGACCCGCTCGGCGAGCGGCTGCTGGTGGTGAAGTCCAACCAGCATTTCCATGCGTCCTTCGCGCCGATCTCAGCCACGGTGCTCTACGCGACCGGCGACGGGCTCCTGGCCACGGATTACCGCCGCTATCCCTGGTCGAGGGTGGCCCGCCCGATCCGGCCGTTGGATACGGAGGTGGAGGGGCGGCTGCTCCTGTGAACCTCGCACCTCCTCCCGGCCCGCATCGCCGTGGCGCGGGCGGTGCCCGGCGTCAGTTCGTCGTCTGGATCATCTCGCGCACCACCGGATAGATCTCGTTCGCCCAGCGGCGGCCGTTGAAGACGCCGTAATGGCCGACGCCGGTCTGCAGGTGGTGGCGCTTCATCGTCACGGGGATGCCGCTGCACAGGTCCAGCGCCGCCATGGTCTGGCCGATGCCGCAGATGTCGTCGTTCTCGCCTTCCACGGTCAACAGGGCGGTGCGGCGGATCGCCTCCGGCCGCACCTTCCTGCCGCGCCACTGCATGGTGCCGCGCGGCAGCTCGTTCTCCTGGAAGGCGGAACGGACGGTCTGCAGGTAGAATTCGGCGGTGAGGTCCATCACCGCGAAATACTCCTCGTAGAAGCGCCTGTGCGCCTCGGTCGCGGCCAGCGCCCCGGCGGCGATGTTCTCGTACTGCGTGGCGAAGGCGCGGGCGTGCCGGTGCAGGTTCATCGACATGAAGGCGCTGAGCTGGGTCGTGCCGGGATAGACGCGCCGCCCATGCCCGGCGAAGCGCCAGGGCACGGTGTCGATCAGGCTGCGCTCGAACCACTCGATCGGCCTGGACTGGGCGAGGCGGTTGACCCCGGTGGGATTCCGCCGCGTGTCGATCGGCCCGGCCATCAGCGTCATGGAGCGCGGCTGGTGCCGGTTGCGGGCCTGCGCCATGACCGCGACGGCGGCCAGCACCGGCACCGCCGGCTGGCAGACGGCCAGGACATGGGTGGGCGCACGCTCCTCGCCGCCCATCTCCTCCAGGAAGCGGATGATATGTTCGATGCAATCGTCGAGGTCGAAGCGCCCGGCTTCCAGCGGCACGTCGCGGGCATTGGCCCAGTCGGTGATGTAGACGTCGTGGTCCTGCAGCAACACCTGCACCGTGCCGCGCAGCAGGGTGGCGAAATGCCCAGACATCGGCGCCACCACCAGCACGCGCGGCTGCGGCAGGTCGCTGTCCTTGCGGAGATGCAGCAGCCGGCCGAAGGGGGTGGCGAAGACCTCCTCCTCTTCGATCGCCACCAGGGCATTGCCGGCCCGGACGGGAGCGAGGTGGAAGGCCGGGCGCTTGTGGGTGACGCGGAGCTCGGACAGGACCTCCAGCGCCGCCGAGGCGCGGCGAAGCAGGGGTGCCCCCGGCTGCAGCGGATGCAGCGGGCGCAGCAGCGGCGCCAGCCCATGGGCGAGGCCCTGCCAAGGGGCAAGGAGATCGGTCCCGAACTGGTAGAGCGCGTAGTTCATGGGTCCGATCGGTCTCCGCGCTGGACCATGGGCCGGGCCGGGGCAGGCTGCACCCGCCGGAAGGGTTTGCTGCGACGCAGCATATAGCAGCCGCACCGGAACGCCCAGGCGAAACGCATCCCGGCGGAACGGAACGCGGGGCGGGGCCGGTTGCGGCCGGTGCTGTCGGCCCTGGGAAGCGCGCGATTCCCTGGCGGTGCCGAAGTGCCTAAGCTGTGTGGTGTCGGATTCAGGACCGGAGGCCGGGTGCCATGGCGGATGCCAGATTGCTGATCAGCAGTCGCAACTATTCCTCCTGGTCGCTGCGCGGCTGGCTACTCTGCCGCCTGGCGGGGCTGGAGGTCGAGGTTTCCGTTGCGGCGGCGGACGATCCTGTGGCCCGGGCGGAACTGCTGATGCGCTCCTCCTCCATCCTGCTGCCCTGCCTGATCCATGGCGAGGTCACGGTCTGGGACACGCTGGCCATCGCCGAATACCTGAACGAGACCTTCCCCAAGGCTGGTCTGCTGCCGGAGAACCGGGCGGCGCGGGCACGCAGCCGCTCGATCTCGGGGGAGATGCATTCCGGCTTCTCGGCGCTGCGCTCCTCGCTGCCGATGAACCTGCGGGCGCATGTGCCGGACTTCACACTGTGGTCGGGGCCGAAGGCCGATATCGATCGAATCCTGACGATCTGGAACGAGTGCCTGGAAAAATGGGGCGGGCCCTGGCTCTTCGGCGCTCGGCCCGGAATCGCCGATGCCATGTACGCGCCGGTGGTGACACGCTTCCTGACCTATGGCGTCCGCCTGGACGGCGCCGCGGCTCGCTATGCCGACACCATCATGTCCTGGCCGGACATGGCCGAGTGGGTCGCCGCCGCGAAGGCCGAGCCCGAGCATGTCACGGAGCTGGACCTGGAAGCCGAGTTCTGAACCAACCGGGGCCAAGGCGGGGCGTATGTCCCGTCTGGCACCGCCCTGTCCCCGGCGGCCCGCCACGAAGCGCGATGCGGCCCGGGAAGGCCGGCACCCGTATCAGGTCCCGGCGGCACCCATCCTGGCGAGCAGGGCGCGGACCCGGTCGGGCGGCAGCGAGACCACGACCGGCCGCGGGCCATTGAGCCGGAAGCGCAGCGGCTGGTTCACCGCCGCGGCCGCCCGCAGGTCCACCTCCGGGATGAAGCTGGCCACGGTTTCCGTGTAGAGGCAGCTCCGCCCCGAGGGGCCCTGGCCGCAGCGCAGCGTGTGGTCGATCTCCCGGATCGGGGCGGGGGGATGGTTGGCGATGCTGATGCTGTCGAAGCGCTGTCGCCCCGGGCCGGCATAGGTCACCTCCACCGTGGCGCGGAAGACCCTTTCCCGTGCGTCCTGCCTCGCCCGCCCGGCGCCCAGCGCGGTCAGGACGCGGGGCAGGGGTGGGCCGTCCGGGTATTCCTCGATCCTGGGAGTGACGCTGTAGACCAGGAAGGGCTGGCCCGGCTCGTCCGTGACCTGCACCGAGACCGGCTCCTGCGGCGGCAAGGGCTGGCCCGGCACGATCGGCGGCTGCGGCGTGGCGCAGGCGGCCAGCAGCAGGGCCAGGCCAAGCGGTGCGGATGCCGGGAAGACGCGGGTGCGGGGGGCCATCCAGGATCAATGGCACCGGTGCAGGGCTCGCGGCAAGGCGGCTCGCGGCCACCGGGTCCGGGACGGGGCGGAGTGCCCTTCCGTCGGGGCGGCACCCAGAGGGGGAAGGCGGCGGCCTGCACCGAGGGAGGACCGATCCCCTGGACGCCGGGCGGCGCCCGCGCGACAGAAGGGCGGGACAGCCGAGGGAGAATGCGGGATGAGGGCCTATCTGGCCGGGCCGGACGTGTTCCTGCCGAAGGCGCGTGAGCATGCGCGCCGCAAGACCGAGATCTGCGCCCGCTATGGCATCGCCGGGCGCCCGCCGCTGAACGAGGATGCGGAAGGGCTGGCGGCCGAGACAACCTGGCTCGGCATCTATCGCAAGGATGTGGCGATGATGGAGGAATGCGACATCGTGATCGCGAACCTCACGCCCTTCCGCGGTCCTTCCGCCGATTCGGGCACGCTGGTGGAGATCGGCTGGTTCCTGGGGCGCGGCAAACCGATCTTCGGCTATTCGAACAGCGCCAGCCTGTTCGAGACGCGCAGCCGCACACAGGTCGCGGCGCTGCCGGACCCGCTGGAGGGCATCACCATCGAGGGCTTCGGGGCGCCCGACAACCTGATGATCCCTGGCGCGGTGCTGGATGGCGGTGGGCTGCCGATGGTGCTGCCGCCGGATGGACGGGACCGGGCCTTCGATGCGCTGGACGTGTTCGAACTCTGCGTGGCGCAGGCGTCGGAGAAGCTGGGCCTGCGGCGAGGCTAGTCTGGGCGCCTGGGGCGCTGTGGTCCCCCCGGGGCGAGGACGGGGCGTGGGCCAGCTTCCCCCGCTCCATGCCGCCCCGCGGCGATCCGCCCTAATGGTCGCGGCCGCGTCCGGTCTTGGCCTGCAAGGCATCGATCCGCTTCGAGGCGTCCGCCTTGCTGAGCTTCGGGTCGAACTCCTCGCCGGCCTCCTCGCTCAGCGTCTTGAGATAGCTCGCCTGGGCGCCGGTCATCGCCTCGTCGCCGGTGGTCCAGTTGTCCGGATCCTTTACCGTGTTGGAGCCGGGATCGGGATCCGTCTTGGGATTCTCCGCCGTTTCCTGGGCCGCATTTTGGGCGGCTCCGGCGTGTGGACCGTGCTTCTGAGCCATGGATCTGGCATCCTCGTGTTGATTGTTCTCCAAACGTTCGTGTCCGGTCCGGGTTTCGCCGCCTCACCAGGGCACCACCCCGATGCGGAACACCCGACGAGGAATGAAGGAAGAGCCCATGAACAGCCCTGTGGACGGCGAGGCGGGGAACCAGGGCGTGGCCGGGCCACTGGCCGGCCGCCGCGTCGCGGTGCCCGAAACGCGCGAGCTGGAGACCATGTCCCGGATGCTGGAGCGCCAGGGCGCCTCGGTGCTGCGCTGCCCGCTGGTCGCCATCCTCGACCTGGAGGACACGGCGCCTGCCGAGGCCTGGCTGCGGCGCTTCATCGACACGCCGCCGGACGACCTGATCCTGCTGACCGGAGAGGGACTGTCGCGCCTGCTGGGCGTGGCGGAACGGTCCGGGCTGACGGAGGGCTTCCGTGCCGCGCTGCCCGGGGTGCGCCGCATCGTGCGCGGGCCGAAGCCGACGGCCCGTCTGCGAAGCCTGGGCCTGGGGCCCGACATCTCCGCGGCCACGCCCACCACGGCCGGGGTGATCGCCGCGCTGGAGCCTCTGCCGCTGGAGGGGCGGCGCATGGCGGTGCAGCTCTATCCCGACAATCCCAACGAGGCGCTGCTGGGCTTCCTGCGTGACCGCGGCGCCCGGCCCGATCCGGTCGTGCCCTATGCCTATGCCTCGAAGGAGGATGACGGGCGTGTCCTGGCGGTGATCCGCGAGATGGCGGCGGGGGCGGTGGACCTGATCGCCTTCACCTCCTCCCCCCAGGTGCGGCGCCTGCGCGAGGTGGCGAAGGCCAGCGGCGAGGAAGCGCTGCTGGCCGAGGCCCTGGCCCGCACCCGCATCGCCGCCGTGGGCCCGCTGGTGGCGCGGGCGGTGGAAGAGGCTGGCGGCCATGTCGCCATGCAGCCGGGCGAGAACTTCCACCTCAAGCCGATGGTGGGCGAGATCGTCGCGGCGATCGGCTGATCCGGAGGGACGGCTGCCCCTGGGCACCGCGGCCGGTGCCTCCCGTTCCGGCGTTGCGCTGTCCCCGGGGGCAAGGCTCCGCCTTTCCCCCGGACCCCCTATCCGCCAGGACCCTGAGGGTCCTGGACCTCCCGTTCGCTGGTGCTCGCTGATGCCGGATCGCGCCGGAGAGCATGGCTTTCCGGCGGGCAGCCACCCAAGCGCAATGCCCGAAGCCCTGGCACCCACCGGCCGGTGTCGCGCGTGGAGGTGGCCAGGACCGTCGCCCAGGGGATTTGCGGAGCGGATGGGAGGGGCTTCAATGCCGTGCATGAGCCAGACCGCGCACCGCCTCGACCGAGTCCTCGGCAGCCTGCCCGACCGCTATGCCGGTCCTGGGGGCGCGGTGGCGGTGCTGCGGGACGGACGGGTGGTGGCGAGCCGCTGCTGGGGCTGGGCGGATGCCGAAAAGCGCCTGCCCTTCACGGAGCGGACACCCTTTCTGGTCTGTTCCATCACCAAGCAGTTCACCTGCGCCCTGCTGCTCGACCTCTTTCCCGACCCTTCGGTGCTGGACGAGGAGATCCGTCGGCTGATGCCGGATCTGGCGGGGGAAGCGCCCGGCATCCTCGATCTCTGCCACAACCAGTCGGGGCTGCGGGACTACTGGGCCCAGGCGATGCTCTGCGGCGCGCCGGTGGAGGGGCATTTCGGCCCGGAGGAGGCGCGCTGGCTGATCGGGCGGACGCGGAGCCTGCATTTCAGGCCGGGCACGCGCTTCTCCTACGTCAACCAGAACTTCCGCCTCCTGTCCGAGATCATCGAGCGCCGCACGGGGCGGGGTTTCGCCGCGCTGCTGCGCGAACGCATCCTCGACCGCGCAGGCATGCCACGGGCCGGGCTGAACCCGGATACCTCGGCGGTGCGGGACGGCACGGTCGGCTATGAGGGCTCCCTGGCGGGCGGCTTCCGCGTGGCGGAGAACCATATCCACTGGACGGGCGATGCCGGCCTCGCCGCCTCGCTGGAGGACATGATCGGCTGGGAGCGCTTCATCGACGCGACCCGGGACGAGGCGGACGGGCTCTACAACCGGCTTTCCGCGCCGGTCGCCTTCCGCGACGGCAGGACCGCCGCCTATGGTTTCGGCCTGGGGCGTGGCGCGCTGCTGGGGCGCCAGGTCACCGCCCACGGCGGCGGGCTGCGCGGCTGGCGGAGCTTCCGCGCCCATGCGGCGGCGGAACGGGTTTCCGTCGTGGTGCTGTTCAACCACATGGCCGATCCCCGCGCTGCCGCCGCCGAGCTCTTCGGCGCGCTGCTGGACCTGCCCGCCGATCCGGCGGCAGCGCCCGTCGATGCAACCCTGGCCGGCTGCTACCTGGAGCCCGAGACGGGGCTGGCGACGCGGGTGGAGGCGATGCCGGACGGGCGCCTGCGGCTGGGCTTCTCGGGCGGGGCGGAGATCCTTTCGGCCTGCGTGGAAGGCGGTGCCGCCAGTGCCGCGAGCCGCCTGTTCCGCGAGGGCGATGCCGTCATCCTGGAGCGTGCCGGCGATAATCTCCGGACCCGGCTGGAGCCGCGCGGTGGCGAGCCAGGCTCCGGCTTCGAGGGGCGCTTCCGCTGCGAGGAACTGGCGGCGGAGCTGACCATCGCCGCGTCGGGCGGGGCGCTCTACGGCGCCTTTTCCGGACGGCTGGGGGAGGGGATGATGCAGCCGCTGCTGCCCTTCGCCCAGGACATGCTGTTGCTGCCCTGTCCCCGCGCGCTGGACTTCGCCCCGCCCGGCGACTGGACCCTGCGTGCCCTGCGCGATGCCGCTGGCGAGGTCGCGGAGATCCGCGTCGGCTGCTGGCTGGCGCGCGGCCTGCCGTTCCGGCGGATCGCGGCGGGATAGGCTTGGCCTGGCCGGCGGATGGAAGGCGGATCGCGCGCCACGAGGGCCGGATCGGTGGGCGGAGGCATACGAGGGCGGCTCCCAAACGTTGCTCCCGAATGCGGGGCATGTCGCCCCGGTATCCGGAGAAGCCCGATGAGCGATGCACGCAAGCCAGGGGGTAGCGGTGCCGAGGACCCGACCAAGGCTGAGGATTCCAGCCACACGCCCGAGGGAGCGCCGACCGACAAGGCCCATGAGGATGCCGGCGACGGGACACTGGCCGGCTCCACCCCGGCCGGGCTGACGCTGGAACAGCTGCGGGAGCAGGCCCGCAGCGACAAGACGGATGACGGTGGCACCGGCTGACGGCCCGCCCTTACCCCTGCGCCGTCGCGGCGGCCCTGTGCTGTTCCGCGCCGGCCCCTGTCTCTTGATCACATCTACGCACAGCTCCACCGTAAGGCG
>NZ_BDLP01000051.1:0-18789 GCF_001950415.1 Roseomonas sp. TAS13 | reverse complement strand
GCCTTACGGTGGAGCTGTGCGTAGATGTGATCAAGAGACAGCCTGACCGCCCCCCGCGACTCCCCCTCGCGGGCGGGACCGGCCCACCGTCGGACGAGCATCTCCGGATGCCGCGCGGCCTCCCCTTCCCGGCCGATCCGCTCTACATGCGGGGCGACATGGCTCCTCCTCCGCTGCTCCTCCTGACCGACATCCGGCTGAACTTCGGCACCACCCCCCTGCTGGCGGGCGCCTCCCTCGGCGTCGGCGCCGGCGAAAGGCTGACCCTGGTCGGGCGCAACGGCTCGGGGAAATCCACGCTGCTGAAGATCGCGGCGGGACTGGCCGAGCCGGACGGCGGCACCCGCTTCGTGCAGCCCGGCGCCACCGTGCGCTACCTGCCGCAGGAACCCGACCTTTCCGGCTTCCCCACCACCCTGGCCTATGTGGAATCCGGCCTCGGCCCGGGGGACGACCCCTACCGCGCCCGCTACCTGCTGGAACAGCTCGGCCTTTCGGGCGAGGAAACCCCCGCCGTCCTGTCCGGCGGCGAGGCCCGCCGTGCCGCCCTCGCCCGCGTCCTGGCGCCGCAGCCGGACATCCTGCTGCTGGACGAGCCGACCAACCACCTCGACCTGCCCGCCATCGAATGGCTGGAGGGCGAGCTGCGCTCCCTGCGCTCGGCCCTCGTCCTGATCTCGCACGACCGCCGCTTCCTGGAGAACCTGTCCCGCGCCATGGTCTGGCTGGACCGCGGCGTGACCCGGCGGCTGGACCAGGGCTTCGCCCATTTCGAGGCCTGGCGCGACCAGGTGCTGGAGGACGAGGAGCGCGAGGCGCACAAGCTGACCCGCAAGATCGCGCGGGAGGAGGACTGGCTCCGCTACGGCGTCACCGCCCGGCGCAAGCGCAATGTCCGCCGCCTCGGCGAGCTGCACGACCTCCGCAAGAGACGGCGCGAGCGGGTGGGTGCCCTGGGCAAGGTCAGCATGGCCGCCGCCGAGGCAGGCGGATCGGGCTCCCTGGTCGTCTCGGCGGAGGAGATCAGCAAGACCTATGACGGCCGCACCGTGGTCGCCCCCTTCTCCACCCGCGTCCTGCGCGGCGACCGGGTGGGCATCGTCGGCCCCAACGGCGCCGGCAAGACCACGCTGCTCAACATGCTCACCGGCAACCTGCCCCCGGACAGCGGCGAGATCCGCCTCGGCACCGGGCTGGAGATGGTGAGCCTGGACCAGCGCCGCGCCAGCCTCGACCCCGCCATGACGCTGCAGAAGGCGCTGACCGGCGACGACAGCGACCTCGTCCATGTCGGCGGCACGGCCCGGCACGTCATCGGCTACATGAAGGACTTCCTTTTCCCACCGGAACAGGCCCGCACCCCCCTGGGCGTGCTCTCGGGCGGGGAGCGCGGCCGCGTCATGCTGGCCCGCGCCATGGCCCGCCCGAGCAACCTGCTGGTACTGGACGAGCCGACCAACGACCTGGACCTGGAAACCCTGGACCTGCTCCAGGAGCTGATCGCCGACTACGCCGGCACCGTCCTGCTGGTCAGCCACGACCGCGACTTCCTCGACCGCTGCACCACCTCGGTCATCGCCTATGAAGGCGCGGGCCGCTGGCAGGAATATGCCGGCGGCTATTCCGACATGGTGGCCCAACGCGGCCACGGCGTGCAGGCGCGCGCGTCCGCTTCCACCCTCGCCCCGGCGCGCTCCACGCCCGCCCCGCTTCCCCAGGCCGGGGAAGCCCCGGCCGGGCCGCGCCGGCTGAACATGCGGGAACGCGAGGCGCTGAAGACCCTGCCCGCCCGCATGGACAAGCTCCATGCCGAGATCCGCAAGCTCGGCGAGATCCTGGCCGATCCCGGCCTCTACGCCCGCGACAAGCCGCGCTTCGACAAGGCCAGCGCCATGCTGGCGGAGCGGCAGGCGGAACTCGCGAAGGCCGAGGAGGAATGGCTGGAGCTGGAAATGCTGCGCGAGGCCGCCGAGGGCAACTGACACGGGACGACGCGCTTCGGCGTCAGGGAGGACCGGAGAAAACGGGCCCAGGGCACGCGCGTCCTGACGGAGTGGGAGCATCGGGGACGAGGTAGCACCTTGCCCCCGGGCCAACGCCCCCGACCACCCCGGAAGCGGCCGCAGAAGGCTGCGGAAGCGGGATCAGGCCCGCAGCGGCCCCGCGCTATGGGTCGCCAGCACCGCCTCCGTCATGGCGTCCACCTCCACCAGCTTCACCTCATAGCCCCAGAGGCTGGCGAGATAGCGCAGCGTGTTCTCTGCATCCTTGGCCTGCAACAGGCGCCCCGGCGTGGTGCGGTGCTGCAGCATCAGCCGCCGGTCGCCCGCCAGGTCCACATCCACCACCTGCACGTCCGCGGTATTGACGCCGGGGTCATAGACGCGGGCCAGGGAACGGCGGATCTCGCGATAGCCGTCCTCGTCATGGATGGCGTCCACCAGCAGATAGGGCTCCCGCGTGTCGTCATGCAGGCGGAACATGTGGAACTTCCGCATCACCGCCGGGGACAGGAACTGCTGGATGAAGCTCTCGTCGCGATAATTCGCCCAGGCGTCGCGCAGCGTGCCCATCGGATCGCCGTTGCCGGCGAAATCGGGGAACCACCGCCGGTCCTCGGCGGTCGGCTCGCGGCAGATGCGCTCGATATCCGACATCATCGCATAGCCCAGCGCATAGGGGTTGAAGTCCCCCCCCGCCGGGTGGTCGAAGCCGGGCTGGGTGATGACGTTGCTGGTCGAATGCAGCACCTCCAGGAAGGCGGCGTCGTCGATCAGCTCCTTCTCGTGCAGCCGGGTCATGATCCGCTGGTGCACCCAGGTGGCGCAGCCCTCGTTCATCACCTTGCCCTGGGGCTGCGGGTAGAAATACTGCGCGATCAGCCGGACGATGCGGATGATCTCCCGCTCCCAGCTCTGCAACCGCGGCGAGGTCTTTTCCAGGAAGTAGAGCAGGTTCTCCTCGGGCAGGCCGAGCCTGCGCCGTCGCTCCGCCACCGGGTCCGTCCCCGGGGCGGGCTTGGTGGTGGGCACCGTCCGCCAGAGGTCGTTATAGACCTTCTCGTCATACTCCCGCCGCTCGCGCTGCCGCCGCTCCTCGGTCTGCAGGTTGAGCTGCCGGGTTCCAGCATGGCGGTGTACCCCGTGATGCGACAGCGCATGGGCGGCATCGAGCACGCGCTCCACCGCCGCCGCCCCGAAGCGGTCCTCGCAGCGCGCCACGTAGGACCGGGCGAACTCCAGGTAGTCCAGGATCGAGGAGGCCTCGGTCCATTGCCGGAACAGGTAGTTGTTGCGGAAGAAATGGTTGTGGCCGAAGGCGGCATGGGCGATCACCAGCGCCTGCATGGTCGCGGTGTTCCCCTCCATCAGATAGGAGATGCAGGGATTGGAGTTGATCACCACCTCGTAGGCGAGGCTGGTATAGCCCTTCCGGTAGCTGACCTCGTGCTGCAGGAACCGCTTGCCGTAGGACCAGTGCCGGTAGGTCAGCGGCATCCCGTGCGAGGTGTAGATGTCGAGCATCTGCTCGGGCGTGATGATCTCGATCCGGTTGGGATAGACCTCCAGCCCCAGCTCCTTCTCGGCGATCTCCTCGATCGCGTCATAGGACCGCCGCAACGTCGGGAAATCCCAGTCCGTGCCCGTGTAGAGAAGTCCAGCCCCCATCGTCCTACCCTCCCGAGGCCCAGCCGGCTGGCGCCGTGCGCTTGCCGAACAGGTCTCGGAAGACCGGGAAGATGTCCTTCCGCTCCCCGACCCGCCGCAAGGCGAGGTTCTCGGCCCGTCCGGCCACCGGCGCATAGCCGCGCCACAGGTCGCTTTCGCCCCGGATCACGGCCCCGGACACGCCGACCTCGATATAGGCGAAGTACTGCACGATCGGCAGGATGTCCTTCTCCAACAGGGAGACGGTCTTGGGCGTGTCGCCGCTGTAGTTGTCGCCATCCGAGGCCTGGGCGGCATAGATGTTCCAGGAATCCGCCGGATAGCGTTCCTTCTGAATGCGGAGCAGCTCCTCCAGCGCCGAGGACACCACCGTGCCGCCGGTGCGCGGATCGGTGAAGAAGGTCTTCTCGTCCACCTCCTCCGCCGCCTCGGTATGACGGATGAAGACGAGGTCCACCCGCTTGTAGCGCCGTTCCAGGAAGACGTGCAGCAACAGGAAGAACCGCTTGGCCAAGTCCTTCATGCTTTCGGTCATGGAGCCGGAAACGTCCATCAGGCAGAACATCACCGCTCGCGCGGTCGGCCGCGGCGTTGGGGTGAAGCGGCGGTAGCGCAGGTCCACCGGGTCCACCCAGGCGATCCGCCCCAGCCGCCGCAGCGCCGTTGCCAGCTCCTCGCGCAGCACCGGCAGCCGCTCCGGCGCTTCGCCGCTTTCCTCCAGCCCGGCGATCTCGGCCTCCAGCGCCCGGATCTCGTCCGTCTTGGGGCGCCGCAGCCCGATCCGCCGCGCCATGGACTGGCGCATGGTGCGCGCCATGTCGAGCTGCGACGGTGCCCCATCCGTGCTGATCCCGGCGCGGGAGGGGGACACGTTCTCCACGTCCATGACCTGGGCCTTCACCAGGTCCGGCAGCTCCAGGTCCTCGAAGAACAGGTCCAGGAATTCGTCCCGGGTCAGCACGAAGCGGAAGTTGTCCTCCGACTGTCCCTGGGCATTGCCCGCGCCCTGCCCCCCGCCACCATCGCCGCCACCTCCGGAGGGTGGCCGCTTGATGCGGTCGCCGACCGAGAACTCCTTGTTGCCGCCCAGCACGATGTCGCGCTGGCCGCTGGTGAAGACGGTGTGGAAGAAGGGCTCGTGCAGGCTGTCGGCGGGGATGGTGACCGCTTCCCCGCTCTTGCCGACCTCGCGCAGTGTCCCGCTGTCCACAGCCTCCCGCACTGCCCGCGTCACGGCGGACCGCGCGCGGGCCAGCACGCGCCGGCGGTTCTCCAGGTTCTTCCCGTGCGGATTCGGACGTCGGTCGATAATGTCCAAGCGGTGTGCCTCGCTCCCCGGAACCTTCAGGCCGACTGCTTCACGCGCATGTACCACTCGACCAGCCGGCGGACCTGCCGCTCGGTATAGCCGCGCGAGACCATGCGCTCGACGAAGTCGTTGTGCTTCTTCTCCGTATCGCCATCCTTCTTCGAGCCGAAGCTGATGACGGGGAGCAGGTCCTCGACCTGGCTGAACATCCGCTTCTCGATCACGTCGCGGATTTTCTCGTAGGAGGTCCAGGACGGGTTGCGCCCGCCATTGTTGGCCCGAGTCCTCAACGCGAACTTGACCACCTCGTTGCGGAAATCCTTCGGGTTCGCGATGCCCGCCGGCTTCTCGATCTTGGTCAGCTCCCCGTTCAGCAGCTCGCGGTTCAGCATCTGCCCGGTATCGGGATCCTTGAAGTCCTGGTCCTCGATCCAGGCATCCGCATAGTCGAGGTAGCGGTCGAACAGGTTCTGGCCATAGTCGTGGTAGCTCTCCAGGTAGGCCTTCTGGATCTCGTTGCCGATGAACTCGGCATAGCGGGAGGCGAGCTCCGACTTGATGCTGGTCAGGTAGTTCTGCTCGACCTCGGCGGGGAACTGCTCCCGCTTCACGGTGTTCTCCAGCACGTACATCAGGTGCACCGGGTCGGCCGCGACCTCGGTCGGGTCGTGGTTGAAGGTGGCCGAGAGCACCTTGTAGGCGAAGCGGGTGGAGATGCCCTCCATCCCCTCGTCCACCCCGGCGGAGTCCTTGTACTCCTGCATGGTCTTTACCTTGGGGTCGGTCTCGCGGAGGTTTTCCCCGTCATAGACCCGCATCTTGGTGAAGGGCCGCGAATTGGCATGCGGCTTCAGCCGCGACAGCACGGCGAAGCGGGCCAGCATCTCCAGCGTGTGCGGGGCGCAGGGCGCCTCGGCCAGGGCGGAGGAGGAGATCAGCTTCTCGTAGATCTTCGTCTCCTCGGTGACCCGCAGGCAGTAGGGCACCTTCACCACGTTCACGCGGTCGAGGAAGGCCTCGTTCGTTCGGTTGTTGCGGAAGCTCTGCCACTCCGCCTCGTTGGAATGGGCCAGGATGATCCCGTTGAAGGGGATGGCGCCGATATTCTCCGTGCCGAGGTAGTTGCTCTCCTGCGTCGCCGTCAGCAGCGGGTGCAGCATCTTGATCGGAGCCTTGAACATCTCGACGAATTCGAGGAGCCCCTGGTTGGCGCGGTTCAGCCCGCCCGAGAAGCCATAGGCGTCCGGGTCGTTCTGCGAGAACATTTCCAGCTTGCGGATATCGACCTTGCCGACCAGGGCGGAGATGTCCTGGTTGTTGTCGTCGCCCGGTTCGGTCTTGGCGACGGCGATCTGCTTCAGGCGCGAGGGATGCAGCTTCACCACCCGGAACTTCTGCAGGTCGCCGCCGAACTCCTCCAGCCGCTTCAGCGCCCAGGGACTGGCCAGGCCGTTGAGGTAGCGGCGCGGGATGTTGAACTGCTTCTCCAGCACCGGTGCCATCCGCTCCGGCTCGAACAGGCCGAGCGGGCTCTCGAAGACCGGGCTGAGGTCGCGTCCGGCCTTGAGCACGTAGATGGGCTCCTGCTCCATCAGCGCCTTCAGCCGCTCGCCCAGCGAGGACTTGCCGCCGCCGACCGGGCCCAGCAGGTAGAGGATCTGCTTGCGCTCCTCCAGCCCCTGCGCGGCATGGCGGAAGAAGGCGACGATGCGCTCGATCGTCTCCTCCATGCCGTAGAACTCGGCGAAGGCCGGATAGACCCGGATGGTGCGGTTCAGGAAGATGCGGCCGAGCCGTGCATCCTTGGCCGTGTCGATCGTCTCGGGCTCGCCGATCGCCTTCAGCATGCGCTCCGCCGGGGAGGCATAGCAGAGCGGGTCGTCGCGGCAGGCTTCGAGGTATTCGGACAGGCTCATCTCGGCCTCGCGGCGCTGCTCGCGCAGCGAGGAGTGCAGGGAGAAGATGTCATCGAGCGGAGCCATGGAACCCTCCGGAAAAGAGATGTTGGCGACGGGCGGTGCTCTGGTCAGTCCTTGCGAAACGAAACAGCGGTCTGAATTCCGCGCCGCGCGCCGATGCCATAGGAAAATTCTGGGCACGGCTCGGGCAACGGCAAGAGAGCGATACACAACGGTTTCAAAGAAACGCGCCCTCTGGACCAGGGCGGACACACGGGATCAACTTCGGTTGCCCCGGCCCGTGGCAGGACGTTACAATCCCGCGGGCTTCACCTTGCTTGGATATGGAAGCGTAGGGCAGCGGTGCCAATAGCTTCAACTCCATTCCTCATCGATTGTGGGAAGAGAGTTGCACTGTGGTTTTCCCATCCTGCTGCATTGCCGCGACAGCATGGCATGCCGGTGCCGGATTCGCTTCTTTTTTTGGATACCCCAGCGAAAACCCGGTGACATTCGGACCGTCCTCCCCACCCCGACGGCCACCCATGCAAATCGCTTGCCGCCGCGCCGCGCCGGCCGGCGGAAGGGTCCCGGGCGCGTCCGGACAGATCCCCACGCCCTCCTCCGCGCCCTCGCGCATCCCCGGGGGGGCTCTTGATGGACGGCGCGATCGGGCCTCTTGATCGGGGCCGCATTCTGATCCGGAGGCTCCCGATGACCCAGACGTCCCTTCCGCTCGAACAGCGCATCGACCGGCTCGCCGAGGTCGCCGTCCGCGTGGGCCTCGGCCTGCGGGAAGGGCAGGAGCTGGTGATGACCGCGCCGCTTGATGCCCTGCCGCTGGTGCGGCGCATCACCGAACATGCCTACAAGGCAGGCGCCTCGCTCGTCACCACGCTGCTGAGCGACGAGGAAATGACCCTCGCCCGCTTCCGCCACGCTCCCGACAGCGCCTTCGACACCGCGCCCGGCTGGCTCTTCGAGGGCATGGGCCGGGCCTTCGCCGGCAATGCCGCCCGCCTTGCCATCACCGGTGAGGACCCGAACCTGCTTTCCGCCCAGGACCCGGAAAAGGTCTCCCGCGCCAACCGCGCCCGCTCGAAGGCCTATCTGCCGGCGCTGGAGCGGATCGTGAACTTCGACATCAACTGGACCATCGCCTCCTACGCCACCCCCTCCTGGGCACGGGCCATGTTCCCGGAGGAGGCGCCCGAGGCCGGGGTGGCGAGGCTCTGGGACGCGATCTTCGCCGCCTCCCGCGTCGATGCCGCCGACCCGGTCGCCGCCTGGGCCGCCCACAACGCCAGCCTCCACGCCCGCACCCGCCTGCTGAACGGCAAGCGCTACAGCGCGCTCCGCTTCCGCGGCCCTGGCACCGACCTGACCGTCGGCCTGGCGGACGGCCATGCCTGGCTGGGCGGGGCCGAGGTCGCCAAGAACGGCATCACCTGCAACCCGAACATCCCCTCCGAGGAGGTCTTCACCACCCCCCACGCGGCGCGGGTGGAAGGACATGTCCGCTCCACCAAGCCGCTCTCCTATGGCGGCACGCTGATCCGCGACATCGCCGTGCGCTTCGAGGGCGGCCGGATCGTGGAGGCCCAGGCCAGCACCGGGCTGGAGGTGCTGCGGAAGGTGCTCGACACCGACGAAGGCGCCCGCCGCCTGGGCGAGGTCGCGCTGGTGCCGCACTCTTCCCCCATCTCCGCCAGCGGGCTGCTTTTCTTCAACACCCTCTTCGACGAGAACGCCGCCTGCCACATCGCTCTCGGCCAGGCCTACAAGACCTGCTTCGAGAACAGCGCCGGCCTGACCGACGAGGCCTTCCAGGCCCAGGGCGGCAACAAGAGCCTGATCCATATCGACTGGATGATCGGCTCCGGCGAGGTGGACGTGGACGGCATCACCGCCTCCGGCGAGGCCGAGCCGGTGATGCGCCAGGGCGAGTGGGCCTGACCGGGTGGGCCTCCTGACCGGGAAGGGCTGAGGCGGGACCGGCCCCGCCCGTCCCCGGGGGGCACCTCCTGGGGGTCACCTCCTGGAGGTCACCTCCTGGGGGCCACGGCGCCGGGCCGGGGCATCGCCGGCCTACCGTCAGCGCCGCGCTGGCACGCGGCCCCGGCTCTCCCCATCTTGCCCTCGGGCGGTCTAGAAACCCCGCCGAACCGCATAACGCACTGACAGGAAAGCTGCCGATGGACCAGCCCGTCCTTTCCCGGCCGTCTGGTCCGGAAACCCATGCCGCCACCGGGGCCGCCGAAACCGCCGTGGCGCGCGAGGCCGCGCGGCGCCGCGCCTTCGCCATCATCGCCCACCCCGACGCCGGCAAGACCACCCTGACGGAGAAGCTGCTGCTGCGCGGCGGCGCCATCCAGCTCGCCGGCCAGGTCCGTGCCAAGGGCGACCGCCGCCGCACCCGCTCGGACTGGATGAAGATCGAGCAGGACCGCGGCATCTCGGTGGCCACCTCGGTCATGACCTTCGAGCGCGACGGGGTGGTGTTCAACCTGCTCGACACGCCGGGCCACGAGGACTTCTCCGAGGACACCTACCGCACCCTCACCGCCGTGGACGCCGCGGTGATGGTGATCGACGCCGCCAAGGGCATCGAGGCCCAGACCCGCAAGCTCTTCGAGGTCTGCCGCCTGCGCGACATCCCGATCATCACCTTCATCAACAAGATGGACCGGGAGTCGAAGGACATCTTCGAGCTGCTGGACGAGATCGAGAAGACGCTGGCCCTCGACGTCGCCCCGGTCGCCTGGCCGGTGGGCGCCGGCCGCTCCTTTGTCGGCACCTACGACCTGCTCGACCCCGCCCTGCACCTGATGGCGGAGGGCTCCGGCCCGGTGAGGCTTTCCGGCCTCGGCGACCCGAAGCTGGACACGCTGGTCAAGCCCGACCTGGCCCGGGAGCTCCGCGACGGCGCCGAGCTGGCCGGCGCCTATCCGGATTTCGACCCGGCGCGCTTCCTGGAGGGTACGATGACGCCGGTCTATTTCGGCTCTGCCCTGCGCGACTTCGGTATCGGCCACCTGCTGGAGGGCCTGGCCCGCTTCGCCCCCCCGCCCCGCGACCGCGCCGCCGACAGCCGCACCGTCACGGCCTCCGAGCCCGAGCTGACCGGCTTCGTCTTCAAGATCCAGGCGAACATGGACCCCAACCACCGGGACCGCGTCGCCTTCCTGCGCATCTGCTCCGGCCGGCTGCAGAAGGGCATGCGCCTGCGCCAGACCCGCACGGGCAAGCAGGTCCCCGTCAACGCCCCTCTCTTCTTCTTCGCCCAGGACCGCCAGGTGGCCGAGGAGGCCTGGCCCGGCGACGTGGTCGGCATCGCCAACCACGGCATCCTTCGAATCGGCGACACGCTGACCGAGAAGGAGGCGCTGAACTTCTCCGGCGTGCCGAGCTTCGCCCCCGAGATCCTGCGCCGGGTGATGATCGAGGATGCCATGGTGGGCAAGAAGCTCCGCACCGCGCTGGAACAGCTGGCCGAGGAAGGCGTGGTGCAGCTCTTCCGCCCGCTGGACGGAACGCCGCCGGTGGTGGGCGTGGTCGGCGCCCTCCAGCTCGACGTGCTGGCCGAGCGCCTGAAGGCCGAGTACGGCGTCCCCAGCCGCTACGAGAACACGCCCTGGAGCCTGATGCGCTGGGTCGCCTCGGAGGACGCGGCGGCGCTGGAACGCTTCCGCCGCGCCATCCCCCATGACGTGGCCGAGGACCACGACGGCGCGCTGGTGGCCTTCTTCAGCAGCGACTGGCGCCGCAACAGGGCGGCGGAGGACTTCCCGGAACTGCGCTTCCTGGAGGTCCGCGAGCAGCACAGCCTCATGACGAAGGCAGGGTGAATCGCCTGGGACGCGAGTAAATACTAATTTACTCGCGCTTCACGTTTGTTAATTATTAGGAATTATATCCCATATACGGCTTTTCGCGACCGCAGAATGTTGCGATCAGTAGCAGAGTTGTGATGAAGTTCTTGTTCACATTCCCCGGCTGTGCCACCCGATCAGCATCATTGTCGAGGAGTTGATCTGTGAGCACTCGTCCCATCGGTTCAACGGAAAGCTTTCTCGATTCGATCGGTGTCAATACCCATATCAATGACACCAGTGGTGGGTACGGGAATATCAGCAAGGTTATTTCCAATCTCGACTATATCGGCGTCACGCATGTCCGTGATGGTCTTACCGGTTCTTTGTCCACCGAGCTTTTCGAGGTCCTTGCCAACAACGATATTACCTTCTCTCTGCTGACCAGTGGCAACAACGGTGCCAGCCTCAGCAGCCAGATCTCGGCCATCGCGAAGCTGGAAAGCCTTTACAACGCGATCGACTACGTCGAAGGTCCTAACGAGACGGACTACTTCCCTATCAGCTATAACGGTCTGACCGGCTTCGCCGCGACCCGGGCCTTCCAGTCGGCCCTCTACTCGGCGGTGCACGGCAACAGCGCCCTGAGCGGCACGCCGGTCATCCAGACCAGCCTGGGCGACGGCAATTCCTACAGCCAGCTCGGCAACCTCTCCTCCTCCGCCGACTACTCCAACATCCACAGCTACTATTTCGGCTGGGGCTTCACCCGGAGCGTGGCCGACCAGGTGCCGGAACGGATCGCCGAGGCGCAGACCATTTCCCCCGGCAAGGACACCGTCGCCACTGAGGGCGGCTGGTCCACCGCCACCTATTCCAGCGACGGCTACGGCGTGAACGAGCGGACCCAGGCGGTCCTGACCCTCAACATGCTGCTGGACCAGTACAAGGACGGGGTCGACCGCACCTACATCTACGAGCTGGTGAACTCCGGCACCTATTCCTCCACCAACCTGCAGACCGGCTTCGGCCTGTTCAACGCCGACGGCACGCCCAAGCAGGCCGCCACGGCCCTGCACAACCTGAACAGCATCCTGTCCGACCCGGCGGCGGGCACGAAGGGCGTCTCACTGACCAATCTCGGCTACACCCTCCAGGGCATGCCGACCGAGGGCCAGGACATGCTGCTGCAGAAGAGCTCGGGCAACTATGACCTGGTGCTGTGGAACGAGCCGACCATCTGGAACACGACCACCCACAGCGCCTATTCCATCGCCAGCCAGACGGTCACCATCAACTTCGACAACGCCCAGTCCGGCACGATCTACGACCCGCTCCTGGGCAGCACGGCGATCGCCAGCTTCTCCAACACCAAGAGCGTCCAGGTCGCGCTGTCCGACCACCCGCTGGTGGTCGAGGTCGGCACCGCCGCGACCGCCACGGTGGCCACGGACACCGCCACCACCGGGACGAACAAGATCGTCCTGCATGTCTCCGAGGACGCCTACCAGGGCGATGCGCAGTTCGTCGTCCGCGTGGACGACAAGGTGGTGAGCGACGTGCTGACCGCCACGGCCTCGCACGCCGCCGGGAAGACGCAGGACATCACCGTCAGCGGCGATTTCGGCAGCGGCACGCACAAGGTCTCGGTCACCTACCTGAACGACCTCAACGGCGGCTCCGCCGGCGACCGGAACCTCTACGTGGAGGGGATCACGGTGGACGGCACGCTGTATTCCAGCGCCAAGGCCAACATGACCTATAACTACACGGCCGACTTCAACCTCAACTTCAAAGCCTCCAGCAGCGCCTCGTCGGGCAGCAGCACCTCCAGCTCGACGGCCGGCACCACCACCAGCAACGTCAGCACGCCCAACGCCAGCAGCACCGACAGCATCACGCTGCGGGTGTCGGAGGATGCCTACAAGGGCGATGCCCAGATGGTGGTGAAGGTGGACGGAAAGCAGCTGGGCGACTCGGCCTATACCGTGACCGCCTCGCATGCCGCCGGGAAGACCCAGGACATCACCCTCCACGGCGACTTCACCACCGGCACCCACAAGGTCGAGGTGGCCTTCATCAACGACTTCTACGAAGGCAGCGCCAGCGCCGACCGCAACCTGTACCTCCAGGGCATCGACGTGAACGGCACCTTCCACGCCGAGGCGGCCGCCAGCCTCACCTGGAATCACTCGGTCAGCTACGACCTCGCCTTCGCCTGAGGCGGAATGGGGCGGGCCGGGATCATCCCGGCCCCCTCCGCGGGATGGGCGGTGAGCGAAGCATCGTCGCCCTTCTCCTTCCGCCGGATCCGGCCGCCGCCGTAATGGCGGGCATAGCACTTCACGCATTCCGCGCCGAACAGGAAGATCAGCGTGGAATAATAGATCCAGAGCAGCATCACGAAGAGCGTCCCCGCCGCACCATAGGTGGAGGCGATGCTCGCCTGGCTCAGATACAGGCTGATCCCGAAGCGGCCGAACAACAGCAGCACGGCGGTCACCACCGCCCCGACCATCACCTCGCGCCAACTCAGCCAGCGGTTCGGCAGGACCCGGTAAAGCACCCCGATGGCCAAGCTCAGCAGCAGAAAGGACACGCCGGTGTTCAGCAGCTGCAGCACGACCTGCGTCCAGGGCAGCAGGTTCAGATAGACCTGCAGCGCCGCCATCACGGTATTGGCCAGAAGCAACACGATCAGCAGGAAGCCCACGCTGATCACCAGCCCGACGCCGAGCAGACGCGTGCGGATCAGTGCCCAGACCGTGGAACGGGGCGGCGGCACGTCCAGGATGGCGTTCAGGGAAGCCTCGACGGCGCTGAACAGCCCGCTGGCGGTGACCAGGATGCCGACGAGGCTGATCAGCGTGGCGGTCAGGCCGGAACCGAAATGGCTGGCGCTGCGCAGCAGGGACAGCACGAACTCCGTCGCCTGTGGCCCCACGATCTCGTTCAGCTGAGTCTCGACAGCCTTCTGCGCCGCCTCGGCACCGAAGACATAGCCCGCGATCGCCACCGCGATCACCAGGATCGGCGCCACCGAGAAGATCGCGTAGTAGGCGATGGCGGCGCCCCGCGTCATCGCGTCATCCTCAAAGAAGAGGAGGACGCTCTCCTTCACCACTCGCCATACACGCCGCAATCCGCCGGTTCCTTGAACTGTCAGGAGCCGCCACTCTTGGCGGCAAAGCCCATGGCATGAAAGTCACATCAGCGTCGGGGCCTGTGGCAGTTCCGCCATGGTCAACGGCAGGGCGCAGCGCGGGAACCGGCTGGCCCCAGCAGGCCAGCCACGTCGTGTCGCCGGTCCTGGGGCCGCATCCGGCAGCGGCCCCGGCGCCGGTTCCCAGGGCGACGGGGCAGGCTACTCAGGCGTCCTCGGCTTCCCAGAAATCCTCCGCCAGCTCCGCCTTGAAGGAGGCGCGGGCCTTGCCGCCGTCCACGTCCTCGATCAGGCCGAGCGGCAGATAGTGGTGCTTGCCGGCCGCGCCACGGTCGGACTTGGTCAGCTTGATGCGGTCGCCGATGACGTGATCGACCGTGCCGATATGGCCGCCATCCGCACCGATGATCTCCATGTGCTCCTTGATCGCGCTCGCATCCGCCATGGCCTGTGCTCCTCTTGCTGACAAAGGCACCGGCTTAACGCGCATCCGCGTCCCGGGATGCGGTGGCCCGTCGCGACCGGCCGGCGATCCAGAACCCCATCTGGCCGATGGCGCAGCCTCCCACCAGCACCAGCCCCGCGCCCACCGCCGGATCGCCGCCGATGGCAACCAGCGCGGAGCACAGGGCGCCCCAGCCCATCTGCGCGCAGCCATAGAGCCCGGCCGCCGAGCCGATCACGGCCGGGTTCACGCTGATCGCCCGGGTCAACGCCATGGGGCTCGCCATGCCGCTGCCGAAGGTGAAGAGCACCAGCGGCGGCATGATCAGCGCGACACTCATATGCCCCGACAGCACCACGCCCAGGAAAAGGCAGGCGCCGAGCAGCCCCGCCAGGCTGGCGCCGATCATCACCCGGTCGATCCCAGAGCGCCGCACCAGCCGGCTGGCGACCAGGCTGCCGGCGGAAAGGCCCAGCACCATGACGGCGAGATAGAGCCCCACCTCCTGCACCGGCCGGTGCAGCTCGTTGACGAAGATGAAGGGCGAGGCCGAGATGAAGCCGTACATGCTGGTGGTGGTGCAGGCCCCGCCCAGGGTGAAGCCCAGGAAGGCTGGCGAGCGCAGCAGCCGCAGGTAGTCCCGCATCACATGGCCCGCGCGGATGCCGGTCCGCATCTGCCCCGTCTCCGGCAGGCGCCGCCAGCACAGCAGCAGCAGCCCCAGCCCGACGGCGGCCAGCAGCCCGAAGATCGCCCGCCAGTCGAACAGCGCCACCAGCGCCCCGCCCAGGGCGGGCGCCAGGCCCGGCCCGGCCGAGACCATCAGGTTCAGCAGCGCCAGCCGCGACGCGGCGGCCTGCGGCTCCGCCGAGTCCCGCACCATGGCCCGCCCCAGGGCGAGCCCGGCGCAGCCGCCCAGCGCCTGGAAGAAGCGCGCCACCGACAGGCTGCCGATTCCCGGGGCGAAGAGCGCCACGAAGCCCGCGAAGGTATAGAGCATCAGCCCCGAGATCAGCACCGGCCGCCGCCCGAACCGGTCGGCGAGGGGGCCGTAGAAGAGCTGCCCGCAGGCCAGGCCGATCAGGTAGAAGGTGATCGCCCCCTGCATGGCCCCGGCGCCGACCCCGAGGCTGCGGGCCGCGCTCGGCAGGGCCGGCACGAAGATATGCATGGCCAGCGTGCCGGAAAACGTCACCAGGGCCAGCAGCCAGAGCGGGGGATGCGGTCTCGGGATCGCCTCGCCCGGCTCCAGCGGCACGGCGGAGGGCGACGCGGGGCGGTTCTCCGTCCCCTTCGTCAAGGATGCCATGCCCCGGAGCATGTCCCCGCCACCCGCCCCTGTCACCCCGGCCGGGCCGCCCTTTCCCGTGCCCGCGTCCGCGTCCTGCCGCATCCGGCACCACCCCCTGCCCGGCCCCGGCGCGTCGGATGCGGCAGGACGGCGCCAATGTCCCGGAAAAAGCAGCCTTGTGGAGGACTCCGCCCCTGCCTATGGTGGCTTGCCCCGGCGGCAAGTCGCCGGTGGGGGGACGATGCGCCTCGGCTGGCCTGGATGATGGACCGGCCCTGACGCGACGACCCGTGCGCCCGGACTGGCGCCGGTGGCTGGCCGATCGCGCCCGCCATGACAGGCGGCCGTTCCTCCGGGAAGGTGCGGGTCCCGGTTCCCCGGCCGGTGCGTCCCGCGGCGCGCATGGGCGCTCTTTGCCAGGCAACCCTGGAACCTGCCAGCCCTCCGCGCGCCTGCCGCCGGCCCGCTTGCGCCGCGATTCCGCGATGCGCGCGGGGCCTGCGCGCGGTGCGCCCAACCATCGGGCCGGCCCTTTCCCGGGCCGCGCCCTGCGAGAGTGAGGACGGGACCGGCATGGCCGCGACGACGCGCCTATCGCGAATCGCCACGACGCCCTGCGCCGGCTTCCGCTCCGCATCCCACAACCGAGCCGACGCCGCCGCCCCGAGAGGCAGGCGGCTGTCGCGGAGCACACGCTTCCATGACCAAGCGCATGCTGATCGACGCCTCCCACCCGGAAGAGACCCGGCTGGTGGTGATGGATGGCAACCGGATCGAGGACTTCGACGTCGAGGCGGCTGACCGCCTCCCCCTCAAGGGCAACATCTACCTGGCGAAGGTGGTCCGCGTGGAGCCGAGCCTCCAGGCGGCCTTCGTCGAGTATGGCGGCAACCGCCACGGCTTCCTGGCCTTCAGCGAAATCCACCCCGACTACTACCAGATCCCCGTCGCCGACCGGCAGCGCCTGCTGGAGATGCAGGCGCAGGAGGCCGAGGAGGAGGAGGAGGACGAGGCGGAGCTCGACACCGCCGCCGAGCGCCCCGCCCCCGAGGACGACCGTGACCTGCGCCGCCGCGAGGCGCGTGAGCCCCGTGGCTCCCGCTCCGGCCGCTCGCGTTCCGTCAGCCACGCCGCCCCGGAAGAGCCGCCGGTGGACACCGCCCCGCCCGCCGGGGACGCCCCCGCCGCGCCGGAGGCCATGGCATCCGGGACCGCCGCCCCGGCGCCGGGCGGCGAGGCCGCGAACCCCGGCCCGCACCAGGTCTTCGGCGAAGCCATCCCCGAGCTTCCCCCTGGCCCTTCCCTTCAGGCACCGCGCGAGGCGGGCGAGGAAACCGCGCCCCTCCCCATCGCCCGCAGCGAGGCGGCCCCGACGGACGCCGCCCCGGAATCCGCGACCCATGAGCCGGCACGGGCCCCGGACGCGGCCTCCGGGACCGGCACGCCCGGCGAGGCCCAGGAAGGCAACGTCCAGGAAGGCAGCGTCCAGGAAGGCAACGGCGGCACCCCCCGCCCCGGTCGCGCCCAGCCCATGTCCATGCATGTGGACCAGGTCTCCGAGGGCGATCCGGTGCGCGAGGCCGGCGATGCCCTGGTCCTCGACGACACGCCCGAAGTCCCGCCCGAGACCCTGGGCGGCGATGCCGAGGGCAGTGGCGAGGAGGACCGCAGCCGCGAGCGCCGCATCCCGCCCCGCTTCCTGCGGCACTACAAGATCCAGGAGGTGATCCGCCGCCGGCAGATCATGCTGGTGCAGGTCGTGAAGGAGGAGCGCGGCAACAAGGGCGCGGCGCTCACCACCTACATCTCGCTGGCCGGCCGCTTCTCGGTCCTGATGCCGAACTCGCCGCGCGGCGGCGGCGTCTCGCGCAAGATCACCCAGGTCGCCGACCGCAAGCGCCTGCGCGAGGCGGTGGAGGAGATGAGCCTGCCCAAGGGCATGAGCATCATCGTCCGCACCGCCGGCGCCCAGCGGCCGAAGCCCGAGATCCGGCGCGACGGCGAGTACCTGCTCCGCCTCTGGGACGACATCCGCGAGCGGACCATGGGCTCCACCGCCCCGGCCCTGATCTACGAGGAAGCGGACCTCATCAAGCGGTCGCTGCGCGACAGCTACGGCCGCGACATCGACGACGTGGAGGTCGAGGGCGAGGCCGCCTGGAAGCAGGCCCGCGACTTCATGCGCATGATCATGCCGCAGCACGAGCGGCGCGTGCGCCTGTACCGCGACCCGGTGGTGCCGCTCTTCGTCAAGGCGGGGGTGGAACAGCAGCTCGACGCGATGATGTCGCCGGTCGTGCAGCTCCGCTCCGGCGGCTACATCGTCATCAACCAGACCGAGGCGCTGGTCGCCATCGACGTGAACTCCGGCCGCAACACCCGCGACCGGCACATCGAGGACACGGCCCTTCGCACCAACATGGAGGCGTCGGAGGAGATCGCGCGGCAGCTCCGCCTGCGCGACCTCGCCGGCCTCATCGTCATCGACTTCATCGACATGGAGTCGAGCAAGCACGACGCCCAGGTCGAGCGCCGCCTGAAGGAATCGCTGCGCACCGACCGCGCCCGCATCCAGGTCGGCCGCATCAGCCATTTCGGCCTGCTGGAGATGAGCCGCCAGCGGCTGCGCCCCAGCCTGACCGAGCACGCCTTCATGACCTGCCCGCACTGCCAGGGCCGGGGCATCGTGCGCTCGCTGGAAAGCAGCGCGCTGCACGTCCTGCGCGCGATCGAGGAGGAAGGCGCCAAGCGCCGCGCCTCGGAGATCATGGTCCAGGCCGCCGAGCCGGTGGCCATGCACATCCTGAACAACAAGCGCGAATGGCTCGCCAACATCGAGGCGCGCTTCAACATGCACGTCCTGCTGTCGGGCGAGCATGAGATGTCCGAGGCGCAGTTCCGCATCGAGCGCCTGAAGGCCCAGACCATGCCGGCACCGCAGGTGGCGAGCCGTGCCCCCGCCCTGCGCATGGACTACCTGCCCGAGACGGTGGCCGAGGAGCCGGAGGAGGTCGAGGACGAGCCGGAGGCCGAGGCCGCCCCGGCGGGCGACGACAAGGCCGAGCACCGGCCCGAGGGCAATGCGGACGAGAAGGGCGAGAACGGCCGCCGCCGCCGCCGCCGCCGCCGTGGCGGCCGCCGCGAGGGTGGCGAGCGCCCGGAGGCGGAGGCTGCGGGCGAAGGCGACGCCGACCAGGAGCAGC
>NZ_BDLP01000050.1:0-18934 GCF_001950415.1 Roseomonas sp. TAS13 | reverse complement strand
TTCTTCTGGAGCGTGCTGACCCCGGCGGCACGGCCGCCCTCCCTCCTCACCCGCCGGGTGATCGAGGCGGCCCGCGAGGCGGCGGAGGAGCTGCGGGGTTTCCGCCTTCATCCGCCCCGGTCCATGGACCTGCTGACCGCCCGCCAGGCGGCCTCCCCCCAGGACGACCCCCGAGACAACGAGGAGCCGGCGCGATGACCGAGCCCGTGCATTCCCGCGACCCAGCCGTGGCGGAAGCGCCGCACGGCCTTCCGGCCCTGGAGGCGCGGCTGCGCGCCGACCTCGAATGGCTGGAGCTGCCCGGCAAGCCCTGGGTCCCGACGCGGGAGGCAGACGATCGGCCCGTGACCGACGTGGCCATCATCGGCGGCGGCATGTGCGGGCTGGCGGCCTCGGCGGCGCTGCGCCTGCTCGGCATCGACAACCAGCAGGTGCTGGACCGCGCGCCCGAGGGCGAGGAAGGCCCCTGGGCCACCTGGGCGCGGATGGAGACGCTGCGCTCGCCCAAGACGCTGGCCGGGCCGGCGCTGGGCCTGCCGGCACTGACCTTCCGCGCCTGGTACGAGGCGCAGCACGGCCGCGCCGCCTGGGACGCGCTGGGCAAGATCCCGCGCCCGATGTGGATGGACTACCTGCGCTGGTACCGCCGCGTGATGCAGGTGCCGGTGCGCAACGGCGTCAGCGTCTCCCTTCTCCGCCCGCGCGCGGACGAGCTGATCGCGGTGGAGAACAGCGCCGGCTCCACCATCCTGGCGCGGCGCGTGGTGCTGGCCACCGGGCGCGACGGACTCGGCGGCGCCTTCGTGCCGGAACTGGCGCGCGGGATTGGCCGGCGCTTCTGGGCGCATTCGCGCGACGATATCGACTTCGCCGCGCTGCGCGGCCGGCGCGTGGCGGTGATCGGCGCCGGCGCCTCGGCCATGGACAATGCCGCGACGGCGCTGGAGGCGGGCGCGGCCAGCCTGGACATGTTCGTGCGGCGCCGGGCGCTGCCGCGCGTCAACAAGTTCACCGGCATCGGCAGCCAGGGCGTGGTGCACGGCTTCGCCGGCCTGCCGGACGAATGGAAGTGGCGCTTCATGCACCATGTCCTGAGCGAGCAGACGCCGCCGCCACGCGACAGCACGCTGCGCGTCTCGCGCCATCCGCAGGCACGGCTGCATCTCGGCAGTCCGGTCCTGTCGCTGCGCGAGGAAGGTGGCGCGCTGGTGCTGGAAACGCCGCAGGGCCGGCAGGCGGTGGATTTCGTGATCTTCGCCACGGGCTTCGGCGTGGACCTCGCACAAAGGCCGGAGCTGGCGCTCGTCGCGCCCGAGATCCGCTTCTGGCGCGACCGCTTCGCCCCCACCCCTGGCGAGGAGAATGCCGAACTGGCGCATTCGCCGGACCTCGCGCCGGATTTCAGCTTCCTGGAGAAGCATCCCGGCGCCTGCCCGGCCCTTTCGCGCATCCACTGCTTCAACTACCCCTCCTCGCTCAGCCACGGGAAGCTGACCGGCGACATCCCCGCCGTCAGCGCCGGGGCGCAGCGCCTCGCCCAGTCCATCGCCCGGCATTTCTTCGTCGAGGACCGCGAGATCCATTACGACCGGCTGCGCGCCTTCGCGGTGCCGGAACTGCTGGGAGATGAATGGGCGTCGGCCGGAGTGGCGGCCTGAGGCTCCCGTGGCCCCGGGGAAAGGCGCCGCCGCGGGGGAGCCGTTCTTTGACCCTTTCCAGGACCCCGCCTGTCCGCCATCTCCCCCGGCGCGGGATCGGGAAGCAGGAATGCCACGGGCGCCCAGAAAGGCGGGGTCTCAGGGGAATGCCATTCCCCTGGGCGGAGAGGGTCCGGAAGAGGCGGCGCCTTTCCGGGGGCAGCCACAGGAGCGACGCAAAGCGATGAAGGGATTTCCCGGGATGCAGAGACGACATCTTCTCGCCGGCCTCGGCGCCGCCGCCTTCCTGCCATGGCCAGGAAGGGCGCAGGCGCAGCAGGGCAGCCGGAAGTTGACCATCGCCTTCGGCGATCCGGTCTCCTCGCTCGATCCGCAGCTCAACAACTTCGCCGGCGACCGTTCGGTGGACCTGCACTTCTTCGATCTGCTGATCGAGAACCACACCGAGGGCGGCTTGCAGCCGGGGCTGGCATTGTCCTGGAAGCCGGTGGGCGAGAGGGTCTGGGAATTCATCCTGCGCCCGGGCGTCACCTGGTCGGACGGCAAGGCCTTCACCGCCGATGACGTGGTGTTCTCCTATGCCCGCGCCCCGGACGTGCCGGGCAGCACGGCGAGCTTCGCCGGCTATCTCCGCACGGTGGAGAAGGTGGAAGCGACCGGCCCACTGACGCTGCGCGTCACGACCAAGGAGCCGAACCCGCTGCTGCCGCTGAACCTCGCCTCGGTGCATATCGTCAGCCGCCATGCGACCGAGGGCGCGTCCAGCAACGACTTCAACAGCGGCAAGGCGATGGTGGGGACCGGGCCCTATACCTTCGTGTCCTTCACCCCTGGCGAGCGCGTGCGGATGAAGGCGCGGCCCGACTACTGGGGTGGCAAGCCGGACTGGGACGAGGTGGACTACCGCTACGTCGCCAGCGCCCCGGCGCGCACGGCGGCGCTGCTGGCGGGCGATGTGGATGTGATCGACAAGGTCTCCGTTTCCGACCTGGCGCAGATCCGCTCGCGCAAGGAGGTGGTGCTCTACGCCTATCCCGGCCTGCGGATGCTGCTGCTCCAGCCGAGCTTCTCGGAGAAGCCGAGCCCCTTCGCACTCGCCAATGACGGCTCGCCTCTGCCGAAGAACCCGATGCTGGACATCCGGGTGCGGCGCGCGCTGACCATGGCGGTGAACCGCGACGCACTCTGCGATCGGCTGATGAACGGCACCGCCACGCCGACAGGGCAATGGATGCCGGAGGGCAGCTTCGGCTACGATCCTTCGATCAGGCCGCCCGCCTTCGAGCCCGACAAGGCCAGGGCGCTGTTGGCCGAGGCGGGCTATCCGGACGGGTTCCAGCTCACCCTGCATCTGCCGAACGATCGCTACGTGCTGGGCCCGCAGGTTGCGCAGGCGGTGGCGCAGATGTGGACCCGCGTCGGCGTGAAGACGCAGGTCGAGGCTGTGCCCTGGTCGGTCTATTCCTCCGGCGTGAAGACGGGCGACTACGCCATGACCACGCTGGCCTGGGGCAATGGCACGGGCGAGGGCAGCTACGCGCTGATCAACGTGCTGGGCAGCGTCGATCCCAGGCAGGGGCGCGGCGTCTCCAACTGGGGACGCTACAGCAACCCGCAGGTGGACCAGGCGCTGGAGGATGCGATGGCCGCGTTCGACGACGCCAAGCGCGAGGCGATCCTGCGGAAGTCGGCGCAGGTGGTGGCCGAGGATGCCGGCATCATCCCGCTCTTCCACTACCAGAACCTCTGGGCGGCGAAGCGGCACCTGAAGGTCACGCCGCAGACCAGCGACCGTACCACCGCGATGATGGTGAGCCGCACGTCATGAACATGGAAATACCCGATCTGGCCGAGCACCTGCTCGGCATCGATGCAGCCTCTCCGCTTGGACGGCTGCGGCGCGAGCGCGCCGACATCCTGAAGCACGAGGAAGGCGCCTATCGCGAGCTGGTGCTGCCGCCGCGGCCGGGCCGGGTCTCCCTGGCCGAGCGGGCGGCGCTGGCGCTGCGCGGCGCGCTGATCGAGGGCGACGCGGTGCTGGCGGCACATTACCGCGCGCTGCTCGCCGCCTGCGGCTCGGCGGAGGAGATCGCGGCGGCGGAGGCCTTCCCCGCCCCGGCAGGCGAGGGCCGCCTCGCCGTGCTGTTCCGCTATGCGGACATGGTGGCGCAACGCCCCGCCGATTGCGGGCAGGCGGATATCGACCGGCTGCTGGCCATGGGCCTCACCGCGCGCGACATCGTGGCGGTGACGCAACTCGTGTCCTTCGTGCCCTATCAGGTGCGCCTGCTCGCCGGGCTGCGCCAGTTGCGGGGCGAGCTTCAGGGAGAAGCCGCATGAGCCGATTCACCATGGAGGAGGTTGGCTGGGAGCCGCGCCTGCCCCCGGTCGAGGAAGCCAGCGCCACCCCGGAGCAGATCGCCGCCCTGGATGCCTGTCCGCCGGCGCAGCGCCGCTCGGTCTATTTCCGCACGCTGGTGCACGATCCTGGCTCGCTGGGCGAGCGGGGGGCGCTCTTTACCAAGGTGATGTACGCGCCGAAGGGGCTGCCGCGGGCGGAGCGGGAGCTGGCCACGGCGATCGTCTCCATCGTCAACGGCTGCGTCTATTGCACCTCGGTCCATGCGCGGCGCTTCGTGGAACTGGGCAAGCAGGAGGCGGTGATGCGCGCCCTGCTGGAGCACGGCATCGCGGCGGAGGGGCTGGACGCGCGGCAGCGTGCCATCGTGGACTACAGCGCGAAGCTGACCGCCACCCCCCAGGACATGATGCCCGCCGACCTGGTGCCGTTGCGGGAGGCCGGCCTGTCGGATCTGGAGATCCTGGACCTGATCCATGCCGTGGCGATGTTCGCGAACGCGAACCGGCTGATGCAGTCGCTCGGCCGCTCGGTACCGCCGGAGGGATAGGGATAGGCGCCGGGGGGAGGCTCCGGGACGGGGTGCCGCCCCGCCCGCCACCCTCCTTCCCTGTCCGGCGCGGAGATGGCAGGCTCACGGAAACTCGCGGGACAGCCGGCGTTGTTGTTCCGATACGAACCGCCGGACGGCCATCATGAAACTTTTCACCTGCCAGAGTTGCGGCCAGGTCCTCTATTTCGAGAACACCACCTGCACCCATTGCCAGCACCGCCTCGGCTACCTGGCCGAGGAGGAGACGATGTCGGCCCTGGAGCCGGACGACGAAGCGGGGGGCGGGACCTGGCGGGCCCTGGGCGCGCGGGATGGGACGCGCCGCTACCGCTTCTGCCGCAACGCGCAGCATGATGTCTGCAACTGGCTGGTTCCGGCGGATTCCGCGGAGGACTTCTGCCTCGCCTGCCGGCACAACCGGATCGTTCCGAACCTCGCCGAGCCGGGGAACATCGAGCACTGGCGGGCGCTGGAAGTGGCCAAGCACCGGCTCTTCTACAGCCTGCTGCGCCTGCGCCTGCCGCTGCACACACGGCAGGAGGACCCGGAGCACGGGCTGGTCTTCGACTTCAAGGAGGACATGGCCGGCGGTACCAAGGTCATGACCGGCCATGACGACGGCGTGATCACCATCGCGCTGAAGGAGGCCGACGACGTGCGGCGCGAGGAGATGCGCAAGCATCTGGGCGAGGTGTATCGCACCCTGCTCGGCCATTTCCGGCACGAGATCGCGCATCACTACTGGGATCTGCTGGTCGAGCGTGGCGCGAATGGCGAGCTGGAGGCTTTCCGCGACCTCTTCGGCGACGAGCGGCAGGACTACCAGCAGGCGCTCGACACCTACTATGCCAATGGCGCGCCGGCGGACTGGCAGGAGAACTACGTCAGCGCCTATGCCAGCGCTCATCCCTGGGAGGATTTCGCCGAGACCTGGACGCACTACCTGCACATCGTGGACACGCTGGAGATGGCTGGCGCCTTCGGGATCAGCGTCCACCCCGCCGAGGTGCCGGACGACGGCTCCCTCAGCACCAATATCGATTTCGATCCATACACCGCCGAGACGATCGGGGCGATCGTGGATGCCTGGCTGCCGCTCAGCTTCGCGGTCAACAGCCTGAACCGCTCGATGGGCCTGGCGGATCTCTACCCCTTTGTGCTGTCCCCGCACGCGGTGGAGAAGCTGGGCTTCATCCACCGGCTGGTCCGTGGGCAGCCGCTGGCCGTAGAAACACCCCTTCCCCCCGGCCCGGCCTGACGCGGCGGCCAGCCCGGCCCGTGGCTTGCCTCGTTGCGCCGGGGGGAGCTCCTTGGGGGCAAGGCGGAGCCTTGCCCCCGGCGGGCAGCCACGAAGCGCCGCGCCCACCGATCGTCTCAGCACCCGCGCGAGGCGAAATCCTGTGCCCGGGCGGCGCGGCGCTGGTCGGCCGGCAGGCCGGTCACGGAGGCGGTATAGGCGGCCCCGGTCGCATTGGCCGCGGCCTCGCGGCAATAGGGGTCGGGGATGGCGGCGACGCCGGGCGTATAGATGGGCTGCGACGGCGAGCTGCAGGCGGCGAGCCCGGCCAGGCCCAGGCAGGCCGTCATTCCGAGCATCCAGCGGGACATGGCGAGATCCTCCTCAAAGCCAGGAGAAGCGCCGTCCCGCCGGATGGTTGCGGGTGCTCCTACCAGCGCACCCGGGCACCGGCGATCACCAGCAGACGGTCGCCGAAATAGCAGGCGTTGGAGGAGGAGCAGCTGGAGACATAGGCCTTGTCCGCGATGTTGTTCGCGTTCAGCGTCAGCTCCAGGCCCTTGGCCTGCGGGAAGCGCTCCCCGACGTCGTAGCGCACCGCGGCGTCGAACAGGGTGAAGTCCGACACCTTGAAGCTGTTCGTCTCGTCGCCGTAGGTCGAACCGACATAGCGCACGCCGGCACCCAGCGAGAGGCCGCGCAGGAAGCCGTCGTTGAAGCGGTAGTTCGCCCAGGCGCTGGCGATGTGCTCGGGCACCTGCTGTGGGCGCTTGCCCTGGACGTTCGCGGTGGTGGAACGCGTCACCTCGGCGTCGATGTAGCTGTAGGTGCCGATCAGGTCGATGTTGCTGGTCAGGCTGGCGCGGCCCTCGACCTCGACACCCTGCGAGCGGATCTCGCCGGTCTGGATGCTGTAGTTGGTGTTGATCGGGTCCTGGGTCAGGACGTTCTTCTGCTTGATATGATAGGCCGCGACCTGGACGAAGCTGTTCATCCCCGGCGGCTGGTACTTCACGCCCGCCTCGTACTGCTCGCCCGTCGTCGGGTCGAAGGAGCTGCCGCCGCGCGACGGCGCATAGGTGCCGCTGTTGGGCAGGAAGGAGGTGGAATAATTGACGTAGGGCGCGAAGCCGTTGTCGAAGAGGTAGAGCAGCCCCGCGCGCCAGGTGAACTTGCTGTCGTCCTGGCTGGAGCGGGTGCTGTAGGTGCGGGTATAGGTCTCGCTGGTCGCCCAGTCGTTGCGCACGCCCACGGTCAGGTGCCAGCGGTCCCAGACCATCTGGTCCTGCCCGTAGAGGCCGAGCTGGTCCGTGTTCTGGTAGGTCGTGCCGGAGGCGCCGATCCGCGGCCGGGCGATGTAGCTGCCATAGACAGGCGCGAAGATGTCAAGCGTGGTCGCCGTGCCCTGGCCCAGCCGCCGCTTGGCCGAGCTGCGCGACCAGTCGAGCCCGGCCAGCACCGTGTGCCGCACCGGTCCGGTGTTGAAGTCCGCCTGCGCCTGGTTGTCGAGGGCGAGCGTGTCCGCGTGCTCGATCGAGAGCGTCGTGGCGCGGGACGCGGTGCGCTGGTTTGCCGCCAGGGAGCGGAAGGAGACCGCCGAGAACTCGGAATCGATGTGCGAATAGCGGAAGTTCTGCCGGACGGTCCAGATGCTGTCGAGCCGGTGCTCCAACTGGTAGCCAACCGAGGCGACGGTGCGGTCGTACTTGTCGAAATCGGGCTCGCCCGGGTTGAAGCTCGGCTTCAGCTTGCCGTTGCGGTTCGGCAGCACCGTGCCGACCGCCGGGACGAAGTTGTAGAAGCCGCCCTCGGGATCGTGCTGGTAGCTGCTCAGGAAGGTCAGCGTGGTATCGGCATCCGGCCGCCAGGTCAGGGCGGGGGCGATGGCGATGCGCTGTTCCTTGACGTTCTCGTACTGTGTGTCGGCGGTGCGCCCGATGCCGGTCAGGCGGTAGAGGAACTGGCCATCCTCGGTCAGCTTGCCGCCGAAGTCGAAGGCGGTCTGCAGCCGGGCGCGGTTGCCGGCCTCCAGCCGGACCTCGTGGATCGGCGTTTCGGTCGGGCGCTTGCTGACGAGGTTGACGATGCCGCCGGAGCCGGTCTGGCCATAGAGCACCGAGGCCGGGCCGCGCAGCACCTCGATGCGCTCCAGCAGCCAGGGATCGACCGAGGGGATGGCGTAGGAGACGCCGCGCTGCTGCCGCAGCCCGTCGAGGAAGTTCACATAGGCCGCGCCGACGCCCTGGCCGCCAAAGCCGCGGATGAAGTTGCTGTCGTAGCGGGAGGTGGGACGGATCTCGGACAACACGCCCGGCGTGAAGCGCAGCGCCTGGGAGACGGTCTGCGCCGCCTGGTCGTCCATCTGCTGCCGCGTGACGACGCTGGTGGACTGGGGCGACTCGATCAGCGGCGTGTCGGTCTTGGTGCCGGTGGTGGCCACGGGAGCGACATAGCCGTCCACCGGTTGCCAGCTCCGCCAGGCCGTGCCCTGCACATCGACGGTCGGCAGGGTGAGCGTGCCGGCGGCGGCCTGATCCGCTGCCTGGCCTTGGGCAGCCGCATCCTGGGCAAAGCCGGTGGAGGGGCCCAGGGTGGTCACGGCGACGGTCATCAGCAGGAGACCACGCCAGGAAGCCACGAGGGGAAGGCAGATCGGGATCGGTCGGAGGGCCATGTGTATGCGACGTCCATCAAGCGGCAGAATGCGCTCTGGCGCCTAATCTAATTGATAATCAATCTCAATAAGGCCTTGGACCTTCATCCTGTTGTGACCTTGCGGATACGCCTGGGTGTCGCATGAAGGACACGATAAATGACATCGATGTCATTTCCGGCGTGACCATGACGTGCACGGCATCATGGCAGCCGGCGAGACCGTCTTGACGTGCCCCTGCCCCGCCATGGCATATCGCGGGCGTGGCCGCTCCATGGGCCGCCGTAAGCGTTCGACGTGAGCCAACGCATCACATCTGGACATCGTGCCGGATGGGGATGCGCCGTGCTCGCTGGGCCGCCTGCTTCTCCATACGGCGCGGAGAGGATAGTCCCATGGACCCGACCAGCGCTTCCACGCCGCGCTCCACCCCCCTCCACGAAGTCACCTCTCCGGGTGGCATCCCTTCCGCCAGCAGCACGCCGGATGCGGCGGCCCTGCCGCGCCTCGCCCTGGCGGTCTTCCTCGCCTACATGACGGTGGCGCTGCCGCTGCCGGTCATCCCGCTCTATGTCCATGATGGGCTGGGCTTCGGCAATGTCGTGGCCGGGCTCAGCATCGGCATCCAGTTCGTCGCCACCATCCTGACCCGCGGCTATGCCGGGCGCCTCGCCGACCATTCCGGGGCGCGCCGCTCCATGCGGTCGGGCCTCGTCTTCTGCGCCCTGTCCGGGGCGGTCTACATGCTCTCGGCCCTGCTGCCGCTGGAAGCGCTGCCCCGGCTCCTGCTGCTGATGGCCGGCCGCCTGGTGCTGGGCTTCGGGGAAAGCCAGCTCGTCATCGGCGCCCTGGCCTGGGGCATCGGCCTGGTCGGGCAGCCCCGCACCGGGCGGGTGCTGTCCTGGATGGGCATGGCCATGTACGGCGCCCTCGCCGCCGGGGCACCGGCGGGGCTCTGGCTCTCCGGCCTGGATGGGACGACCGGGGGCGGGATGGCCATCGTCGGCCTCGCCACGCTGCTGCTGCCGCTGCTCGCCCTCGTCATGACCACCGGCATCACCGCGACCCGGCCGGCCGGCGGCACGCGGGGCTCCTTCTGGGGCATCGTCGGGCGGATCCGCCTTCCGGGCCTCGCAGTGGCGCTGCAGGGGATCGGCTTTGCCGCCATCGGCGCCTTCGCCACGCTGCACTTCACCGACCGGGGCTGGCCGCATGCCGGTCTGGCGCTGAGTTGCTTCGGGGGCGCCTTCGTGCTGGTGCGCATCCTCCTCGGCCATGCGCCGGACCGGTTCGGCGGCATTCCCGTCGCCCTGGCCTCCCTCGCGGTCGAGACGGCCGGGCTGCTCCTGCTCTGGAGCGCCGGGACCCCGCTCCTCGCCCTGGCCGGTGCCGCCGTCACCGGGGCGGGCTGTTCCCTGGTCTTCCCTGCGCTGGGCGTGGAGGTGGTGAAGCACGTGCCGCCGCAGATACGCGGCACCGCCCTGGGTGGCTTCGCGGCGTTCCAGGACCTGTCCTATGCCGTGACCGGGCCGCTGGCCGGACTTGTGGCGAATGCCCTGGGCTATGCCGCCATCTTCGGCGTCTCCGCCCTGGCGGCGTTGCTGGGGCTGGGGATGGTGCTCGCCATGCGGCTCCGGGCGGAGGCGGGCCCGGCCTGACCGGCGGGGCATGGCTTCGCCCGGCAAGGCCGGCGGATCAGTAGAACCGCTTGCTGTAGCTTTCCGCGATCCAGGCCTCGCTGCGCTCCGCATCCTCGGCCAGTTGGTCCGCCAGGATGCGGCCCAGCGAGGGGAAGGAGGCGCGGGGCACCTGCCGCGAGGCATCCCAGAGGCCGGAGCGCATCATGGCCTTGCCGCAGTGGAAGAAGACCTCCTCCACCGAGACCAGCAGCCCGGCCAGGGGCGGCTTGCCCTGGGCGGCGAGGGGCGCCAGCAGCGCCGCGTCGCGCGTCATCGCCGCCCGGCCGTTGACCCGCAGCGTCTCGTTGATGCCGGGGACGAGAAAGATCAGCCCCAGTTGCGGATTGCCGGCGACGTTCATCATCGTGTCCACGCGCCGGTTGCCGATCCGGTCGGGGATCAGCAGCGTCGCCTCGTCCAGCACGGCGACGAAGCCCGGCGCGTCGCCACGCGGCGTGGCGTCGCAGCGCCCTTCCGCATCCGCCGAGGCGATCACCAGGAAGGGCGAGAGGGCGATGAAGGCCCGGGCATGGCGGTCCAGCCGGGTGAGCTGCTTGGCCACCACGCGCGGGTCGGGCTGGCCGTAATGCGCACGGATCTCCTCCGCATCCGGGGATTCGGGCGGCGTCATGCGGGGCTCCTCCTGCTCAGCCGCGGGCGTATTCGGCGGCGCGGCGCACCAGATCCTCTTCCGGGCGGATGCCCGTGTAGAGCACGAACTGTTCCAGCGCCTGGAGGGTGATCACCTCGCCGCCGTCGATCACCCGCTTGCCCAACCGGCGCGCCAGGCGGATGAGCGGCGTTTCCACCGGCAGGGCCACCACGTCGAAGACGGTCTCCGCCGCTGCCACCGTGTCCTCGGGGAAGGACAGGTCCTCTGCCTCCGGTCCGCCCGACATGCCGACGGGCGTGACATTCACCAGCATGGCGGGGCGCAGCATGCCGGGCTCCGCCTGCCAGGCATAGCCGCAGCTCTCCGCCAGGGCGCGGCCCGTGGCCTCGTTGCGCGCGACGATGGTGCCCTGCCGGAAGCCCGCGTCCCGCAGTGCCGAGGCCACCGCCTTGGCCATGCCGCCGCTGCCGCGCAGGGCGAAGGGCGTGCCGGGCGGAACGGCGTGGCGCGCGATCAGCTTCTCCACCGCGATGTAGTCCGTGTTGTAGGCGGTGAGATGCCCGTCATCGTTGACGATGGTGTTCACCGACCGGATCGCCGCAGCGGAGTCGGTAAGCCTGTCCAGGAAGGGAATGCAGGCTTCCTTGAAGGGCATCGACACGGCGCAGCCGCGGATGCCCAGCGCGCGGATGCCCGTGATGGCGCCGGGGAGGTCCTTCGTGGTGAAGGCCTTGTAGAGGAAGTTCAGCCCCAGTTCGCGGTACAGATAGTTGTGGAAACGGGTGCCGGTGTTGCCCGGCCGCCCGGAGAGCGACATGCAGAGCACCGTATCCTTGTTGATGGTCGGCAGCATCGGCTCTCTCCTCTGTCGGTCCGGCCCAGGCTAGTGGTCAACCTCACCGGCGACCATCTCCGGTCCAAAGCGCAGATCACGGCACGGAAGGATTTCGGCCGCTCCACGGCAACCTTCATCCCCTCGTCGCCCCTGTGGCAGGCTCCCCCCCGGCGGCCAGCTTGGCGCCGATCGTCCGCTCGAAGCCGTTGCTGACGTGCTGGCCCATGGCGCGGGACGCAGCGTCGGCATCCCGGAGCTGCAAGGCTCGCAGGATCGCCAGGTGTTCCTTGTGGGATGCGGCGCTGCTGCTGTCGGTTTCAAAGCCCCGGCGCCGCAACAGGTGCATGCGGTCGATGACCTGCCGGTAGAAGCCGAGCAGGGTCTTGTTGCCGGCCATTTCAATCAGGCGGTCATGGAAAGCGATGTTAAGGGGAAAGTAACGAGCCACATCGCCTGAGACAGACGCCGCCTCCAGTTCCTCCAGCATGCTTGCCAGTTCGCCGGTCTGCCGGTCGGTAATCCTGGGAGCCAGGAGCCGGCCGGCCATCTCGTCCAGGTTGCGGCGCACGGCATAGAGTTCCGCTGCCTCCTCATCCGTGATTTCACGGATGTAGACGCCGCGATTCTTCTCGAAACGGACCAGTCCCGCGGTTTCGAGCGAGCGGAACGCCTCGCGCACCGGCGCCCGGCTGATCTGCATGGATTCAGCCAGGTCGGCCTCGTTAAGCTTCGTGCCTGCCACGATGACGCCTGCCTTGATGCGGCGAATGATCTCTTGCTCTACCGCACCCGCAAGAGTTTGGGAGCGGAGCAGATCCAGCGGATGGGTTGGGCCGAGCATACCGCCCTATAGGATCGCGAACTGAGGAGTTCCAGGGAATTGTCAATTGTCATATTGTCGACAATCTGCTAACTCTGTGGCGGCGGCATGCGCTGCCTTTCGCTCCAGCAAGGATGGGCGGTGCGCTCCTGGCCTGCCACGCACGATCCGTGGGTGCCGTCAGAAGCCGAGCATGCCGCTCTTCCAACAAGAAAACCGTCTCAGGGACACGCCATGACCGCCACCGACCGTCGCAACATCATCATGGGCACCATCGCCGTGGCCGCTCTTGCTCGCCCGGCGATTGCGCAGCAGCACAGCGGCGGCGGCAACCAGCCTGCATCCGCTACAGCCCCCGGGGCAGCGCCGAAGGGTTCCGCACCGCCGCCCGTCACCAGGATCATTGCCCGCTACGCCGCATCGGCACCCGCCGACCAGGTGCCGGAAGCAGTCCGCAAGGAAGCCACGCGCACCCTCCTCAACTGGGTGGGCTGCGCGGTTGGCGGGTCACGCCAGGATGCTCCAGGCCGCGCCGTGGCAGCCCTGAAGCCTTTTTCCGGCCCGGAGCAGGCTTGCCTGTTCGGCCGCACCGAGCGGCTGGATGCACCGAATGCCGCATTGGTCAACGGGATCAGCTCCCATGTCCTGGACTTCGACGATACGCATCTCAAGACCATCATCCATCCGGCGGGGCCAGTCGCCTCGGCCCTGACGGCCTTCGCGCAGTTCCGGCCGGTGTCAGGCCAGGATTTCATGAATGCGCTGACCCTGGGATGTGAGATCGAGTGCCGGATCGGGAACTCGGTGTTCCCCGAACACTACGCCATGGGTTGGCACATCACCGGCACCACGGGCGTCTTCGGCGCCGCAGCCGCCATAGGGCGCGTCCTGGGCCTGGATGAACAGCGCATGACCTGGGCCATGGGCCTGGCCGCCACACAGCCGGTGGGGCTGAAGGTGCAGTTCGGCACCGACACAAAGAGCTTCCATCCCGGCAAGGCCGCGCAGAACGGGATGATCGCGGCCCTGCTGGCCCAGCAAGGCTACACCGCCTCGGATGTGGCGATCGAAGGCTTCGACGGCTGGGGGCAGGCGCTGAGCACGCGGCACAACTGGGACGAAGTGACAACAGGCCTGGGCGAGCGATACGAACTGGCGCTGAACACCTACAAGCCCTTCGCCTGTGGCATCGTCGCCCACCCTTCGATCGACGCCGCCATCCAGTTGCGCAACGCCAACAGCCCCAGGCCCGGGGACATCCGCTCCATAGCCCTGAAGGTCCACCCGCTGGTGCTCAACCTCATGGGCAAGACCGAGCCACGCACCGGCCTGGAAGGCAAGTTCAGCATCTTCCATGCCGTGGCTGTCGCACTGGTCACGGGCCGTGCGGGCGAACAGGCCTTCACCGATGCCGCCGTGAAGGACCCCACCGTGGTGACCTTGCGCAAGAAGGTCGAGGCAACGGTGGACCCCGCCATCAAGCCAGATCAGGCCGACATGGTCGTGACGCTCAACGACGGCCGCACGATGCATGTCTTCGTCGAGCACGCCGTGGGAAGCCAACTGCACCCCATGTCCGATCAACAGCTCGTCGAGAAGTTCATGGGCCAGACCGAAGGCATTCTTCCCACGGATCGCAGCAGACAGCTCCTGGACCTCTGCTGGAAGGCCTGGAGCCTGCAGGATGCGGGCGAGATCGGCCGCATGGGGGCATCGGCTTGACGCAGGCAAGGCCTGGACAGCCCCTCTTCCGGCGCGGGTGACGGATGCAGGCCGTCGACGGGCTTGCCACCCGGCACACGCCTCCTCCGCGGTGTCGGTGAATCCCGAACCCGGACTGGCCGTGACCCGCTCCCAGCCTGCCCAGCCGTGCCTGGGAGGAGGACCGGCCTTTCCCCGAACCTCCTCCCAGGCCACACTCTTTCAGGCCCCCTCGGCCATGTCGAAGACCGGCTCCAGCCCGGCGGGCAGCGGGCAGTCATAGGGCGTGCGGGCCAGCCGCGCCTGGTGGTCGGCCCTGGCCTGGGCCAGCAGTTCCGGGCTCCGCAACACATCGACCGCCGTGCCGGCCATCACCTTGGCCACATGCGCCATGCCCTTGTGGGCATAGGGCGTCTTGCCCTGCGCCGTGAGCTGCCAGGAATGCCCCGGCGTACCGATGGCATAGGTGGCGCCGCGCGCCTGCACCGTCGGCACGGCCCAGGAGACGTCGCCGACATCGGTGGAGCCGACGCTGGGCGGCGGCGGCGCGTCGAGCGGCGCGACGCGGTCGCAGAGCGGCGCATCCGTCACCGGCAGGCCGAAGCGGCGATGCGCGGCCACGATATCCTCCCGCCGCACGGTGTTCTGGATGGCGCGGGCGAAGTCGCGGTCGGCCTCGTCGAATTCCGGCGCGCCCAGGCGCTGGAAGTTGTCGTACATCGCCTGTTCCAGCGGCGTGTTGGGGAGCAGGTTGTTCATGCCGCTGACCACCCGGGATGCCACCGTGGTCTCGGTCATCAGCGCGGCGCCCTGGGCGATCTTCTCCACCCGCTCCGCCAGCCTGCGAAGCTCCGGCAGCTCGGCGGCGCGGATCAGGTAGCGGATCTTCGCCGCGCCCTGCACCACATTCGGCGCGATGCCGCCGGCGTTCAGATAGGCGTAGTGGATGCGCGCGCTGCTCGGCATGTGCTCGCGCATGTAGTTCACGCCGACATTCATCAGCTCCGCCGCGTCCAGCGCGGAACGGCCCAGCTCCGGCGCGGCGGCGGCATGGGAGGAACGGCCGGTGAAGCTGTAGTCCACCTGCAGGATCGCCAGCGAATGCGCCGGGTTCACGCCGGAGAAGGGCGCCGGGTGCCAGGAGATGGCGATGTCCACATCGTCGAAGACGCCGTCGCGCACCATGAAGGTCTTGGCCGCGCCGCCTTCCTCGGCCGGGCAGCCATAATAGCGCACGCGGCCCTTCACCCCGTTCGCCGCCAGCCAGTCCTTCACCGCCGTGGCCGCGAGCATGGCGCCGGCGCCCAGCAGGTTGTGGCCGCAGCCATGGCCGGCATGCTCGCCCGGCCGCGGGCGGTGCTCGGCCACGCCGGCCTCCTGGCTCAGCCCGGGCAGCGCGTCGTACTCGCCCAGGATGGCGATCACCGGCCCGCCCTCGCCCGCCTCCCCCATCACCGCCGTGGGAATGCCGGCGAGGCCCTCGGTGACGCGGAAGCCCTGCTCCTTCAGCATCGCGACATGCTCCGCCGCCGAGCGCTTCTCCTGGAAGTTCAGCTCCGGCATCTCCCAGACCCGGTCGCTGAGCCCTTCGAAGACCGCGCGGTGGTTCTCGACGAACTGCCAGATCGGCTCGGAATTCTTCATGGCGTGTTCTCTCCTGCGGCGCCGCATACCGGTCCGCCGCATCGGGATGGGTTGGGCCGCCTCGCGGATGCCGGGGCGAAGGCTGGCAGGAGATGTCCGTTCCGTGAACCCGCGCTTCCCTGCCGGAACGATCCGGTTGCCCGGCGCAGGCAAGCAGGCCCCGTGCCATGTTGCGGTTCCGTCACGAGGGCCGCCGTCGCCTGCCCAGGGCCAGCCGGCCTCCCGCGGCCGGCGGGAGGCGCCCCGCCCTTGACGCCGGGGCGCCAGGGGCGGAAGACCGCCGCTCCATCAACAAGAGCTCCGGTCTCCACCCCCGATGCAGCGTGTCTTCTCGGGCATCCAGCCCTCCGGTATTCCCACCCTCGGCAACTATCTCGGCGCCATCCGCAACTGGGTGCCGATGCAGAACGGCGACGCCTCGCTCTTCTGCGTGGTGGACCAGCACGCCATCACCGTCTGGCAGGACCCGAAGGAGCTGGCGCGGCAGACGCGCGAGATGGCTGCGGCGCTGATCGCCTGCGGCCTGGACCCGGAGCGCTGCATCCTTTTCGTGCAGAGCCATGTGCCGGCCCATGCGCGCCTCGCCTGGATCTTCAACTGCGTCGCCCGCATCGGCTGGCTGAACCGCATGACGCAGTTCAAGGACAAGGCCGGCAAGGACCGCGAGGGCGCCTCGGTCGGCCTCTATGTCTATCCGAACCTGATGGCGGCCGACATCCATGCCTACCACGCCACCCAGGTGCCGGTAGGCGACGACCAGAAGCAGCACCTGGAGCTGGCGAACGACATCGCCCAGAAGTTCAACCACGACTACGGGGTGGATTTCTTCCCCACCATCGAGCCGCTGATCCAGGGCGTGGCGGCGCGGGTGATGAGCCTGCGCGACGGCACGAAGAAGATGTCCAAGTCGGACCCCTCCGACCAGTCGCGCATCAACCTGACCGACGATGCCGACACGGTGGCGCTGAAGATCCGCCGCGCCAAGACCGACCCCGAGCCCCTGCCCTCCGAGGCACGCGGGCTGGAGGCGCGGCCCGAGGCGCGCAACCTCGTCGGCATCCTCGCCGCCATCACCGACAGCACGGCGGACGCGGTGCTGGCCGAGCATGGCGGCAAGGGCTTCGGCGCCTTCAAGGAGGTGCTGGCCGAGGCGCTGGTGGCGAAGCTCTCCCCCATCCAGGCGGAGATGAAGCGGCTGCTGGACGATCCTGCCGCCGTGGATGCCGCGCTGCGCCAGGGCGCCGGGAAGGCCGCCGGCATCGCCGACCCGATCGTCCGCCGGGCGGAGGAGCTGGTCGGCTTCCTGCCGGCCCGCTAAGCGCAAGGGGCCGCCGGGCCTCCGCCCCTGCCGGGACGCCGCTGCACCCGGAGCGGAGAAGAATACGAAGATTTAACAAACAGCCCGGCGCCCCGGCAAACCCGTCTCCCCGCCCGGGGAGACACCGCCATTCGCGAGGGGACCGGCCGTCCCGCGATCCGCCCATGGGCTGTTTCTCGCATCGCGGGACCTGTATCACGCGCGTTTCGGCACAGAGGGAACGCGCCCCACCCATGCTCAAAGGCATCCTTACCGTCGGCGCCTGGACGCTGCTCAGCCGCATCCTGGGCTTCGCGCGGGACATGCTGGTGGCCGCCATCATGGGCGCCGGCCCGGTGGCCGATGCCTTCTTCGTGGCGCTGAAGCTGCCCAACCTGTTCCGCCGCCTGTTCGGCGAGGGCGCCTTCAACGCCGCCTTCGTCCCCGCCTTCTCCGCCACGCTGTCGGCGGAAGGCCCCGTGGCCGCCCGCCTGCTGGCCGAGCGCATGGGCACCCTCCTCGCCCTCTGGCTGGCATTGCTGACCGTGCTGGGCTGGATCTTCATGCCGCAGGTGCTGACGGTCCTGGCCGCGGGCTTCAACGACGATCCGCTGCGCTGGGAGCTGACGCTCGAGATGACGCGGATCACCTTCCCCTACCTGTTCTTCATCTGCCTGACCGCGCTGGTCTCGGGCGTGCTGAACGGGCTGGGCAGCTTCTCCGCGGCGGCGGCGGCGCCGATCCTGTTCAACCTCTTCGCCATGGTGGCCCTGCTGGGCCTCACCCCCTATGTCGCCACGCCCGGCCATGCCCAGTCCTGGGGCGTCATGGCCTCCGGCATCGCGCAGCTCGCCATGGTCTGGATCGTCGCGGCGCGAAAGGGGATGCCCCTGCTGCCCCGCAAGCCGCGGCTGACGCCCGACGTGAAGACCGTGCTCTGGCGCATGCTGCCCGGCGTCCTCGGCGCCGGCGTCACCCAGCTCAACCTCGCCATCGACACGCTGATCGCCACCCTGCTGCCGGCCTGCGCGGTGTCCTACCTCTATTACGCCGACCGCGTGGCGCAGCTCCCGCTGGGGGTGATCGGCGCGGCGGTCGGTACAGCCCTGCTGCCCATGCTGGCACGGCAGTTCCGCACCCGGCAGCCGCTCTCGGCGCACCGCACGCTCAACCGGGCGGTGGAATTCTCCCTGGCACTGGCCATCCCCGCCGCCGCGGCGCAGTGGATCACCGCCGGCCCGATCGTGCAGGCCCTCTTCGAACGGGGCGCCTTCGGGGCCGAGGCCGCCACCGCCACCGCCCATGCCCTGGCCGCCTATGCCGTCGGCCTTCCTGCCTTCGTGCTGGTGAAGGCCTTCGCCCCCGGCTTCTTCGCGCGCGGCGACACCAGCACCCCGGTGCGGATCGGCATCGCCGTGGTGGTGCTGAACCTCGTGCTGAACCTGATCCTGATCCAGTTCCTGGCCCATGTCGGCGTGGCGCTCGCCACCTGCATCGCGGCCTGGGTCAATGCCGGGGCGCTGGCCTTCCTGCTGCACCGGCACGGCGCCTGGTACCCAGACCGGCGCCTGCGCAGCCGCGTGCCCCGCATGTTGCTGGCGGCAGGGGTGATGATGCTGGTCCTCTGGGGCCTCTCCGCCCTGCTCTTCCCCGCCGAAGGCCTGCGCGTGGCCCGCCTCCTGCTCCTGGTCGCCACCGGCATGGCCACCTATTTCGGCGCCGCCCACCTCCTCGGGGCACTGGACCTGCGCGACCTGCGGAACCTCCGGCGCCGGAAAAGCAGCGCCGCCGCCGTGGCGTGATCCGGCGTCGCTCCGTCCCCGGGGGACAAGGCTCCGCCTTTTCCCCCGCACCCCCTTATCCGCCAGGACCCTGCGGGCCCTGG
>NZ_BDLP01000049.1:0-18956 GCF_001950415.1 Roseomonas sp. TAS13 | reverse complement strand
TCGCCTTACGGTGGAGCTGTGCGTAGATGTGATCAAGAGACAGCCGGCGCCCGGGTGCTGCTGAAGCTTGACAACCTCCACCCCACCGGCGCCTTCAAGGAGCGCGGCGCGGCCAACCGCCTCGCCCAGCTCTCGGCGCGGGAAGGTGAGGCCGGGGTGATCGCGATGAGCGCCGGCAACCACGCCCAGGCCGTCGCGCGCCACGCCCATCTGCTGGGCATCCGCGCCACCATCGTGATGCCCCGCTTCACCCCCTCCACCAAGGTGGTGCGGACGGAAAGCTGGGGCGCCCGGGTGGTGCTGCACGGGGAAACCCTGGCCGAGGCCGCCTCCCACGCCCATGCCCTGGCGCTGAGCGAGGGGCTGGTCTTCGTCCACCCCTATGACGACCCGGAGATCGTCGCCGGCCAGGGCACCATGGCGCTGGAGATCCTGGAAGACGCCCCCTCCGGTCTGCAATCCATGGTGATCCCCGTGGGCGGCGGCGGCCTTGTCGCCGGCTCCGCCGCGGTGGTGAAGGAGCTGCGCCCCGACATCGCCCTCTACGGCGTCGAGGTCGAGGGCTATCCCGCCATGGCCCAGCGCCTGGCGGGCGAGCCGGTGAAGGTCGGCGGCCCCACCATCGCCGAGGGCATCGCCGTGCGCGACGTGGGCGAGCTGCCGGCCGCGATGCTGGCCCGGCTGGGCATCGAGGTCCTGGTCGTCCCCGAACGCGCGGTGGAGCGGGCCATCGCCCTGCTGGCCGAGGGCGCCAAGGTCGTGGCCGAAGGCGCCGGCGCCGCCGGCCTTGCCGCCATCCTGGCCTTTCCCGAGCGCTTCGCGGGCCATACCGTCGCCACCACCGTCTGCGGCGGCAATATCGACCCGCGCATCCTGGCCAATGTCCTGCTGCGGGAGATGCTGCGCGACGGCCGCATCCTGCGCCTGCACCTCGACATCCCCGACCGGCCGGGCGTCCTGGCCGATATCTCCACTCGCGTCGCGGCCGCCGGCGGCAATGTCATCGAAGTCAGCCACCAGCGCCTCTTCGCCGCCCCCTCGGTCCAGACCGCCGAGCTGGAGCTTATGATCGAGGTGCGCGACGCCAACCAGGGCGCGGCCATCGTCGCCGCCCTGGAAGCGGCGGACTATACCGTCCGGGTGGGCTGAGGGCGGCGTTCCCATGGCCCGGGCGGGAAGGCTCCGCCTTTCCCCCAATACCCCCTCCACAGGACCCGGTGGGCTGGCGCCTGCCGCCACCGGAGATCGGCGGGGTTTCGGGGAGGCCCTCGCCTTCCTGAGCAGAGGGGACCAGGGGGGAAGCGACGCCTCCCACGGGACAGCGTCGCCGGAACAGCCTCAGCGCCGCTCCACCGGCACGCCCACCTCTTCCTTGGCGGTGCGGATCACCTGGAGGGTCTGCACCCGCATCACATGGTCGGCCCCGGTGAGGCGGGAGGTCAGGGCGTTCTCGTGCGCCGTGTCGCGCGCCACCAGCCGCAGCAGGAAGTCACCGCCGCCGCGGATCATGTGGCACTCCCTCACCTCCGGCCAGGCGGTGACCATCCGCTCGAAGGCCTCCAGCACCGAGAGCTTCTGCGTCTCCAGCCCGACCAGCGCGTAGAAGCCGACTTCCCAGCCGAGCGAGCCGGGCTCCAGATCGGCATGGTAGCCCCGGACCACGCCGAGTTCCTCCAGCCGGCGCACCCGGCGCAGGCAGGGAGGGGCCGAGAGGCCGACGCGGCGGGCGAGTTCCACATTCGTGATCCGCCCGTCCTGCTGGATCTCGTCGAGGATGGCCAGGTCAGTCGCGTCCAGCTCGGGCACGTCATTCGGCATACTGTTCATTGCCCGTCATGGCGATGCGGCGAAATATCCTTGCACGCTCCGCACGTCCAGACCATCCTTTCCGGAATGCCGGGTTGCGGTGGACGCAGGGCTGACCGATATGCTGCGCGTAACCCGCGACTCGCAGGAATCAGAAGTGCCCGAGACTCACCGAACCCGCCTCCTCGTTCTGGGTGCCGGACCGGCCGGATACACGGCGGCCATCTACGCGGCCCGCGCCGGATTGCAACCGATCGTCGTGGCGGGCCTGCAGCCGGGCGGACAGCTCACCATCACCACCGAGGTCGAGAACTATCCAGGCTTCGCCGAGGCCATCCAGGGCCCCTGGCTCATGGAGCAGATGGCGAAGCAGGCCGAACATGTCGGCGCCCGCCTGCAGATGGACACCATCACCGCCGTGGACCTGTCCCGCCGCCCCTTCCGCTGCGAGGGCGATTCCGGCGACGTCTACTTCGCCGACAGCCTGGTGATCGCCACCGGGGCCCAAGCCCGCTGGCTCGGCATTCCGGGGGAGAAGGAGCTTTCGGGCTTCGGCGTCTCCGCCTGCGCCACCTGCGACGGCTTCTTCTTCCGGGGGCGGGAGGTCGCGGTCATCGGCGGCGGCAACACGGCCATCGAGGAAGCCCTCTACCTTTCCGGCCTCGCCGCCCGCGTCACGTTGATCCACCGGCGCGACACCTTCCGAGCCGAGCGCATCCTGCTCGACCGCCTCTTCGCCCGCCCGAACATCGTGGTGGTGCGCGACACGGTGGCCGAGGCCATCCTGGCCGACGAGAGCGGCCGCACGCCGGTCGCCCGGGCACTCGCCCTGCGCAACCTGAAGACCGGCGAGGCCTCCGAGCTGCCGATCCATGGCGTTTTCGTCGCCATCGGCCACGCGCCCGCCACCGCCCTGTTCCGGGGCCAGCTCGACATGGACGAGGCGGGCTATATCCGCACCGAGCCGGGCCGCACCCAGACCTCGGCGGAAGGGGTCTTCGCGGCCGGGGACGTGCAGGACCACATCTACCGCCAGGCGATCACCGCGGCCGGCACCGGCTGCATGGCCGCGCTCGATGCCGAGAAGTGGCTCGCCGGCCTTCCCGAATCTGCCCCGGCCCCAGCGGCCTATCTCTGAGGCGAGGAAACACCGATCATGCCACTCGACTGGGACAAGCTGAGGGTTTTCCACGCGGTCGCCGAGGCGGGGTCCTTCACCCATGCCGGCGAGTCGCTGAACCTGAGCCAGTCCGCCGTCTCCCGCCAGATCCAGGCCCTGGAAGAGGCCCTGGCGGTGCCCCTGTTCCACCGCCACGCCCGCGGCCTGATCCTGACGGAACAAGGCGAGACGCTGAACAAGACGGTGCGCGAGGTCTTCGCCAAGCTGGCGATGACCGAGGCCCTGCTCACCGAGAGCCGTGAGCGCGCCGCCGGCCGCCTCAAGGTCACGACCACCACCGGCTTCGGCTCGCTCTGGCTCGCCCCGCGCCTGCAACGCTTCATCGAGAAGCACCCCGACGTCACCGTCACCCTGCTGCTGGACGACACGGAGCTGGACCTGGCGATGCGCGAGGCGGATGTCGCCATCCGCATGCACGCCCCCCGGCAGCCGGACCTGATCCAGCGCCATGTCGCCACCTTCGGCTGGAAGATCGTGGCCTCGCCCGAGTACGTGAAGCAGTACGGCGCCCCGCAGCGGCCGGAGGATCTCGATAACCACCGGCTGATCACCTATGGCGACCACCGCCAGCCGATCGAGGACATCAACTGGATCGCCGAGGCGGGACGCCGCGCCGGCAGCCCGCGTCGCGCCGTGATGGAGGTGAACAGCCTCCCCGCCATGCTGCGCGCCGTGCGCAGCGGCCTGGGCATCACCGCCCTGCCCGACTATCTCGGCGATGACATTGCGGATCTCACGCCGATCCTGAGCGAGATGAAGACCCCGCGCTTCGAGTCCTACTTCGTCTATCCGGAGGAGATGCGGCATTCCAAGCGCGTCGCCGTCTTCCGCGACTTCCTGGTGTCGGAGCTGGCCAAGAACCAGGGTTGACCGGCCCATCGGACCGGCCTGTCCCACCGGGCCATCCGGCCCGGTGGGACAGGCCGGGAGAGATGGCGGGGGAGGCAGAAAAGAGGAAAGACCCATGACCGGGAATGCCTTCGAGAGCCCCTTCGCCGGCCGCCTGCTGTCGGAGCAGGTGACCAACCCCAATATCCTGGTTGGCCGCTACAGCTACTATTCCGGCTACTATCACCGGCACGGTTTCGACGACTGTGCCCGCTACCTTTTTCCCGACCGCACGGATGTGGATCGCCTGATCATCGGGAGCTTCTGCTCGATCGGCAGCGGCGCCGCCTTGCTATTGGAAATGGCCTGGTGGGACTGGCCGCTCGAGCGGATCAGCGCGGCCCTGCCCCTGCTCTGCAACAGGGACATCCCCGCCCTCCACGCCTTCTGGCGCCAGGAACCAGCGGGGGGCTGAACCCCCACGCCCTTTTCAGCCCCCGCGCGCCATCCGGGCCGCCAGTTCGGCGCTGACGCTGGCCACGCCCTTCACCAGCGGTGCGGGCCAGGGCGAGCCGCGGGGCGGCACCTGGCGGTCAAGCTCGCCATCCCGGATCAACAGCATCCAGAGCAGCCCGTTCTTCGGCTCATGCCCCAGGAACAGCCCGTTCCGCGCGCAGTCCCCGCCACGGCAGCCCCAGGCCCAGGCGAAGCCGTCCTCGGCATGGACGTGGCTCCCAGGGGCGCGCAGATGCTCGAAAATCACCTGCTGCCGGCCGCGTGCAACGTTGCGCAGCATCGGCGCCATGTCCTGCAAGGCGCCGAGCTGCTGGATGGTCTGCCCCTCCAGCTCCGAGGCGTCGTCCACCACGCCCTCATCGGCAAGCCCCGCGGCGGGCAGGCAGAGCAGGCCCAGCACGAACAGCAACGGGGCGAGTGGTTTCCCACCCGCCCCGTGCCGAAACGATCCGATCAGCCGCATCGGTCGATAAATCAGGCCTGGGGCTGCTCGCCCTCGGCCTCGACGATCTCCGGCTGCGGGCCGCTGTCCAGGCCCTTGGCCGAGACGTCGCGATCCACCAGCTCGATCACCGCCATGTCGGCGGCATCGCCGTAGCGCACGCCGGCCTTCAGCACGCGGCAATAACCGCCCTGGCGGGTGGCGTAGCGCTCCGCGATGGTCGTGAACAGCTTGTCCACCACCTTCTCGTCGCGGATCTGGGCCAGCGCCTGCCGGCGGGCCGAGAGGTCGCCGCGCTTGCCGAGCGTGATGATCCGCTCGACATAGGGCCGCAGCTCCTTGGCCTTGGGCAGGGTGGTCGTGATCTGCTCGTGCTTGAGCAGCGAGGTCGCCATGTTCCGGAACATCGCGATCCGGTGAGAGGAAGTGACGTTCAGCTTCCGCCCGGACATCCCGTGACGCATTTCAGTCTCCTAGGCCCCGGGTTCAGAAGGGCTCTTCGACCCGGCGAGCCAGGTCCTCGATGTTCTCAGGCGGCCAGCCCGGCACGTTCATTCCGAGGCTGAGACCCATGGAGGCGAGAACCTCCTTGATCTCGTTCAGGGACTTGCGCCCGAAATTCGGGGTGCGCAGCATCTCCTGCTCGGACTTCTGCACGAGGTCGCCGATATAGACGATGTTGTCGTTCTTCAGGCAGTTCGCGCTGCGGACCGACAGCTCCAGCTCATCGACCTTGCGAAGCAGGTTGCGGTTGAAGGGCAGGTCGTCCTGCACCTCCTGCACCTTGGCCTCGCGCGGCTCGTCGAAGTTGATGAAGAGCTGCAGCTGGTCCTGCAGGATGCGGGCGGCGAGCGCCACCGCGTCATCCGGCGCGACCGTGCCGTCGGTCTCCACCGTGAGCACGAGCTTGTCGTAGTCCGTGCGCTGGCCGACGCGGGTCGGCTGCACCTGGAAGGCGACGCGGCGGACAGGCGAATAGATCGCGTCCACCGGGATCAGGCCGATCTCCTGGTCCTCGGTCCGGTTCTCGGAGGCGGGGACATAGCCCTTGCCCGTCGAGACGGTGAGTTCCATGGAGAAGCGCGCCCCATCGTCGAGCGTGCAGATCACCAGCTCCGGGTTGGCGACCTCGATGTCGCCGGTCACCTGGATCTGGCCCGCCGTCACCTCGCCGGGGCCGGTGGCCTCCAGCGTCAGGCGCTTCGTGCCCTCGGAGGGCATGCGGATGGCCAGCTGCTTGATGTTCAGGATGATGTCGGTGACATCCTCCTGGACACCCTGCAGGCTGCTGAACTCGTGCAGCGCGCCCTCGATCTTCACGGCCGTGACGGCCGCGCCCTGGAGCGAGGACAGCAGAACCCGCCGCAGCGCGTTGCCCAGAGTCTGACCGAAGCCGCGCTCCAGCGGCTCGGCGACCACGGTGGCCACGCGCGCGGGGTCAGCGCCCGGATCGACGTCCAGGCGCTCGGGCTTGATCAGGGAACGCCAATTGCGATCCAGCACTTGGGTATCTCCTGCGACGTTTCCCCGATCAGACGCGACGACGCTTGCGCGGACGGCAACCGTTGTGCGGGATCGGGGTCACGTCCTTGATGGCGGTGACATAGAAGCCGACGGCCTGCAGAGCGCGCAGCGCGCTCTCGCGGCCCGAACCGGGACCGGAGACCATGATCTCCAGGGTCTCCATGCCGTGCTCGCGGGCCTTGCGGCCGGCATCCTCGGCCGCGACCTGCGCGGCGTACGGGGTGGACTTCCGGCTGCCCTTGAAGCCCTGCGACCCGGAGGACGACCAAGCAATGGCGTTGCCCTGGCTGTCGGTGATCGTCACGATGGTGTTGTTGAAGGTCGCGAGCACATGCGCCACGCCCGTGGCGATGTTCTTGCGCTCCTTCTTGCGGGGACGGGAGCCCGCCTGCGGCTGACGCGCCATCTTACTTCGTCACCTTCTTCTTGCCGGCGATCGCCACGGCCTTGCCCTTGCGGGTGCGGGCGTTGGTGTGGGTGCGCTGGCCGCGCACCGGCAGGCCACGGCGGTGACGCAGGCCACGGTAGCAGGCCATGTCCATCAGCCGCTTGATGTTCATCGCCACTTCGCGGCGGAGGTCACCCTCCACGCGGTAGTCGCGATCCAGCATCTCGCGGATCTTCAGGACCTCCTCGTCGGAGAGCTGGTTGACCCGGCGCTCCTCGGGGATACCGAGCTTCTCGCAGATCTCGGCCGCGTTCTTCGGGCCGATGCCATAGATATAGCGCAGGGAAATCTGCACCCGCTTGTTGTCGGGGATGTTCACGCCGGCGATACGCGCCACGTTCGCTCTCCTGGAGCAACTGCTCCGATAGGGCCGGCGACGGCGGGCAGCCTGGGCCGGCGAGGTGATCATTGCCCGACTCCGGCGGCGAAACCGCCGAAGCACCGGCAAATGGCATGGGAACACGCAGCGGGAGGGAGCCCGCCGCGAGGAAGGGGCGGGATAAACCTCCCCGTCCCTCAGGTCAAGCCCGCCTCAACAGGGCTCCCAGTTCGCGGGTCACGTCGTCGATATCGGCCATGCCGTCCACCGACTTCAGCTTCCCCTGCGCCTGGTAGTAGGGCAGCAGCGGCTCCGTCTGCATCCGGTAGGCCTCCAGGCGCGCCGCCACGGTCTCCGCCTTGTCGTCGGCCCGGCGGACGAACTCCGTGCCGCCGCAGACGTCGCAGACCCCGGCCTGGATCGTCGGCTTGAAGGTGTCATGGTAGCCGGTGCCGCAGGCGGCGCAGGTGAAGCGGCCGGCGATGCGCTCGACCAGCGCCGTCGGGTCGACCTTCAACTCGATCACGTGATCGAGCGCCAAGCCCTTCTCCTTCAGCATCACGTCCAGCGCCTCCGCCTGAGGCACCGTGCGCGGGAAGCCGTCCAGGATGAAGCCCTTGGTGCAGTCCGGCCGGGCGACCCGCAGGGCCAGCATGGCGGTGATGATCGCGTCGGGCACCAGCCCGCCGCTCTCCATGATCGCCTTGGCCTCGCGCCCGATCTGGGAGCCAGACTTGACCTCCGCCCGGAGCATGTCGCCCGTCGAGATCTGCGCAACCCCGAACTTCTCCTCCAGGCGCTTGGCCTGGGTTCCCTTTCCGGCCCCGGGAGGCCCCAGCAGGATCAGGTTCAACGACGTCTCCCAACACTCGGACGGTTACCGTTCGGCAGGGACCGGCTTCCCCCAGCCCCCGGCGCCCCCAGCCGGGCCTTGCGGATCAGGCCCTGGTACTGGTGCGCGAAGAGATGAGACTGCACCTGCGCCACCGTGTCCATCGTGACGGACACGATGATCAGCAGGGAGGTGCCGCCGAAGTAGAAAGGCACGCCGTACTGGCTGATCAGGAATTCCGGGATCAGGCAGACGATGCAGAGGTAGATCGCGCCCACCAGGGTCAGCCGCGTCAGCACCCGGTCGAAATAGTCCGCCGTCGCCTGCCCCGGCCGGATACCGGGCACGAAGCCACCGTTCTTCTTCAGGTTCTCCGCCGTCTCCTGCGGGTTGAAGACCACAGCGGTGTAGAAGAAGGCGAAGAAGATGATCAGCGCGACATACAGGCCCATGTAGAGCGGCTGGCCATGCGCCAGCCACTGCGCCGCCCGGCTCAGCCAGGTGTCCTCTCCCTGCCCGGCCCCCGCGAAGCCCGCGAAGGTCGCCGGCAGCAGCAGCAGGGAGGAGGCGAAGATCGGCGGGATCACGCCGGCCGTGTTCAGCTTCAGCGGCAGATGGGTCGAGTCGCCGCCGAACATCCGGTTGCCGACCTGGCGCTTGGGATACTGCACCGGGATGCGGCGCTGCGCCCGCTCCATGAACACCACGAAGGCGATCACGGCCAGGGCGACCAGCAGGAAGAAGATGATGAAGGGCGTCGAGAGCGCCCCGGTCCGGCCCAGCTCCAGGGTCGAGACGAAGGCATGCGGCAGGTTTGCCACGATGCCTGCGAAGATGATCAGGCTGATGCCGTTGCCGATGCCCCGGGCGGTGATCTGCTCACCCAGCCACATCAGGAACATCGTGCCGCCCACCAGGGTGATCACTGCGGAAAGCCGGAAGAAGGTGCCCCCGGCATAGACCGGCGAGGCTCCCATGGCGCCCTGCATCCCCTCCAGCCCGACGGCGATGCCATAAGCCTGGAAGATCGCGATCAGCACCGTCAGATAGCGCGTGTACTGGTTGAGCTTCTTCCGTCCGCTCTCGCCCTCCTTCTTGAGGGCCTCCCAGGACGGGATCGCCGCCGTCATCAGCTGCACGATGATGGAGGCGGAGATATAGGGCATGATGTTCAGCGCGAAGACCGTCATGCGCCCCAGCGCGCCGCCCGTGAACATGTCGAACATGCCCAGGACGCCGCCGCCATGCTGGCGCAGGATATCCGCCATCACCGAGGCATCCACGCCAGGGACGGGGATATAGGTGCCGAGGCGATAGACGATCAGTGCCCCTAGTGTGAACCAGAGCCGCTTCTTCAGCTCGGTGGCGCGCGACAGCACCCCGAGGTTGAGATTGGCCGCGAGCTGCTCGGCGGCGAACGCCATGCGTACCCTCCATACAACTGCGGCGCCCGGGGAGGTCCCCCGCGCGCCGCAGCGAAGACATCAGCTGTCAGGTAGCCCCCCAGGGAGGCGCAAATCAAGCGGCCGGAGCTTCTTCCGAAGCCTTCGGCGCGGTGACCGTCACCTTGCCGCCCGCCGCCTCGACCGCCGCGATGGCGGCCTGCGAGGCACCGGTGACGGTGATGTTCACCGCACGCTTGATCTCACCCTTGGCGAGCAGGCGGACACCGGCACGCTTGCCGCTGACCCGCACCACGCCAGCCGCCTTCAGCATCGTCTCGTCCAGCGCCTGGTCGGCCGGCAGGCGGCCTTCCTCGATCGCCTTGTCGAGCAGGCCGATGTTCAGCGGCGCGTACTCGACGCGGAAGAGATTCACGAAGCCCCGCTTCGGCAGGCGCCGGTAGATCGGGAGCTGACCGCCCTCGAACCCGTTCAGCGACACGCCGGTGCGGGCCTTCTGGCCCTTCACGCCGCGGCCACCCGTCTTGCCCTTGCCGGAACCGATGCCGCGGCCGATGCGCTTGAACTTCGGGCGGGCGCCCTCGTTGTCGCGCAGCTCGTTGAGCTTCACCATGATCAGTCCTCCACCTTGATGAGGTGGGCGACCTTGCGGATCATCCCGCGCACGGCGGGGGTGTCCTCAAGCTCGCGGGTCCGGTGCATCTTGTTCAGCCCCAGCCCGATCAGCGTCTCGCGCTGCCCGGGCTTGCGGCCGATCGGCGACCCGGTCTGGGTCACCTTCACGGTCTTCTTGGCAGTCTCAGACACCGCCAGCCTCCTGAGCCGCCGGAGCGGCCTCGTCCTTGCGCGGGCCGATCAGGTCGGAGACCTTCTTGCCGCGCCGCGCCGCCACGGCACGCGGGGAGGTCACCTTCCCCAGCGCCGCGAAGGTCGCCTTGACCATGTTGTGCGGGTTCGTCGTGCCGGTGCACTTGGCGACCACGTCGCCCATGCCCAGCGTCTCGAACACGGCGCGCATCGGGCCGCCGGCAATGATGCCGGTGCCCGCCGGCGCCGCGCGCAGGATCACGCGGCCCGCGCCGAACTCGCCGATCATGTCGTGGTGCAGGGTGCGGCCCTCACGCATCGGCACGCGGATCATCGTCCGCTTGGCGCGCTCGGTCGCCTTGCGGATCGCCTCCGGAACCTCGCGCGCCTTGCCGGCGCCCCAGCCCACGCGCCCCTTCTGGTCGCCCACCACCACGAGCGCGGCGAAGGAGAAGCGACGGCCACCCTTCACCACCTTCGCGACGCGATTGATGGTCACCAGCTTGTCGCGGAGCTCATCACCCTCGCTGTGGGCCTGCTGCTGATTGCGGTCGTTGTCGCGACGGCGGCCGCGGCCACGGCGCTCGCCGTCACCACCCTCGCCACCGCCACCGGACCTCGGTGCATATGCCATGCGTCAGACGCTCCTCAGAACGACAGCCCGCCCTCGCGGGCGCCGTCCGCCAGGGCCTTGACCCTGCCATGGTAGAGATAGGGGCCGCGGTCGAAGACCACCGCCGAGACACCGGCCGCGATGGCACGCTCGGCCACCAGCTTGCCGATGGCGGTCGCCGCGTCGACATCCGCCCCCGTACGGGCACGCAGGTCCTTCTCGAGCGTCGAGGCAGCCGCCAGGGTGCGGCCCACCTTGTCGTCGATCACCTGCGCATAGATGTGCCGGCCGGAGCGGTAGATCGACAGGCGAGGACGCCCGCCGGCCTTCTGCCGCAGCTGGAAGCGGAGCCGCGAGCGGCGCCGCGTCTGGAGTGCGAGCTTGCGCATTACTTCTTCTTACCCTCCTTCCGGAGGATGACCTCGTTGTCGTAGCGGACGCCCTTGCCCTTGTAGGGCTCGGGACCACGATAGGCGCGGATCTCGGCGGCCACCTGGCCGACCCGCTGCTTGTCCGCACCCTCGACCTTGATCGCCGTGGGGCGCTCGGTCGTGATCTTGATCCCCTCGGGGATCGCGTAGCGGATCTCGTGGCTGTAGCCGAGGTTCAGCACCAGCTCCTTGCCCTGGACCGCCGCACGGTAACCCGTGCCGGTGATCTCCATGGACTTGGAGAAGCCGGTGGAAACGCCCGTCACCATCCCGTTGATCAGCGAACGCGTGGTGCCCCACAGCGTGCGCGACCGCCGGTCCTCGCCCTTCGGCGAGACGGTGACGGAGCCGTCCTCGATCTTCACATCCACCGCTTCCGTGACGACCGGCAGGCGCAGCTCGCCGAGCTTGCCCTTGGCCACCACGACGCCGTCCTGAAGGGCGACGGTGACGCCGCTCGGGACGGTGACGGGATACTTGCCGACGCGTGACATGGGGCCGGCCTCCTCAGAACACGCGGCAGAGGACTTCGCCGCCAACATTGGCAGCGCGGGCCTCATTGTCGCTCATCACGCCGCGAGGCGTGGAAAGGATGGAAACGCCGAAGCCGTTATAGACCTTCGGCAGCTCCTTGATCTTCGCGTAGACGCGGCGGCCCGGCTTGGACACCCGGTTGATCTCCTTGATCACCGGCTCGCCCTCCGAGTACTTCAGCTCGATGTTGAGGATCTTCACGCCAGGGCGCACGTCCTCGGAGCTGTAGCCACGGATATAGCCCTCGCGCTTCAGGACATCCAGCACGTCGGCACGCAGGCGCGACGCGGGAGACACGATGCGGCTCTGCCGCGCGCGCTGACCATTGCGGATACGGGTGAGCATATCACCCAGCGGATCGGACAGGGACATCGATCCTCCGCCTTACCAGGAGGCCTTCACGAGCCCGGGAATCTGGCCGAAGGAGGCCAGGTCACGGAGCGCGTTACGGCTCAGCTTGAACTTGCGGTAATTCCCGCGGGGACGGCCAGTCAGCTCGCAGCGCAGGCGGACGCGCACCTTGGCGCCATTCCGCGGCAGCTGCGCGAGCTTCAGGGTGGCCTCGAAACGCTCCTCGACGGGCGCCTCGCGGTCCATCACCAGAGCCTTCAGCGCCGCACGCTTCTCCGCGTGCAGCGCCGAGAGCTTGGCGCGCCGGTTGTTCTTCTCGACAGCCGAAGTCTTGGCCATGCGATCTTATCCTCCAGAACCTGGCCCCACCCGCCCCCTGCCAACTGGGAAGGGAACGGGCCGGGCCGGTTTTCCGAGATTAATTGGCGAAAGGCAGCTCGAAGGCCTTGAGAAGGGCCTTGGCCTCCTTGTCCGTCTTTGCCGTGGTCACGAACTGGATGTCCATGCCACGCACCGCCTCGACCTTGTCGTAGGCGATTTCCGGGAAGATGATCTGCTCCTTCAGGCCCATGGCGAAATTGCCACGGCCGTCGAAGCCACGGTTGCCGGGCAGGCCGCGGAAATCGCGGACGCGCGGCATCGCGATCGTCACCAGACGGTCCAGGAACTCGTACATCCGCGCGCGGCGCAGCGTGACCTTGCAGCCAATCGCCTGCCCCTCGCGGATCTTGAAGCCCGCGATCGCCTTCTTGGCCCGGGTCTTGACCGGCTTCTGGCCAGCGATGGCCATCAGGTCGGCCACGGCCGCGTCCAGCTTCTTGCTGTCGCCGGCCGCTTCGCCCACGCCCATGTTGATGACGATCTTGGAGAGCTTGGGCATCTCCATGACGTTCTGGTAGCCGAACTGCTCCTGCAGAGCCTTGCGCACCACTTCGTTGTAGTGCCGCTGCAGGCGCGGCAGCTCCTTCTGAGTGTCGCTCATGCGTCGAGCACCTCGCCGGAGGCCTTGGCCACCCGGACCTTCTTGCCGTCCACGTCCTTGAAGCCGACGCGGGTCGGCTTGTCGGACTTCGGATCGATCAGCGCCAGGTTGGAGAGGTGGATCGTCGCCTCCTTCTCCTGGATGCCACCCGGCTGGTTCATGCCCTGCGGCTTCAGGTGCCGCTTGACCATGTTCACGCCCTGGACGATCGCCCGGTTATCCTCGGGGATCACGCGCAGCACCTCGCCGCGCTTGCCCTTGTCGGAACCGGTGATCACCTGGACGCGGTCACCCTTGCGGATCTTCGCGGCCATTACAGCACCTCCGGAGCCAGGGAGATGATCTTCATGTAACGGCGGGCGCGCAGCTCGCGCACCACCGGACCGAAGATACGCGTGCCGATCGGCTCGCCCTGCTTGTTGATCAGGACGGCCGCGTTGTTGTCGAAGCGGATGGCCGAGCCATCGCCACGCCGCACGGGATAGGCCGTGCGGACGATGACGGCGCGATGCACCTCGCCCTTCTTCACCTTGGCACGGGGAATGGCGTCCTTCACGGACACCACGATGATATCACCGACAGAAGCCGTCTTGCGCTTGGAACCGCCCAGCACCTTGATGCACTGGACCTTCCGGGCGCCGGAGTTGTCGGCGACGTCGAGGTTGGATTCAACCTGGATCATGCCGCCGCATTCTCCGCGACAGGGGCGCTCTCGAAGCCGGCGGGACGGGCGACGTCCTCACCGTTGCGCGCGACCACCAGCCAGCTCTTGCGCTTGCTGATGGGGCGGCACTCCTCGATCCGCACGGTATCGCCTTCCTTGCACAGGTTGGCGTCGTCGTGCGCCGCATAGCGGCCCGAGCGCTTGATGAACTTCTTGTAGAGCGGATGCATGACACGACGTTCGACGAGGACGGTAACCGTCTTGTCGCCCTTGTCGCTCACGACCCGCCCGGTGAGGACTCGCTTCGGCATCGCCGGGGTCTCCTCGTCAGGCCTTCTTGTCCGCCTGGGCCGACTGGCCCAGCACGGTCTTCACGCGGGCGATGTCGCGCCGCACCGCGCGAATACGCGAAACCGCCTCCAGTTGTCCAGTGGCACGTTGGAAGCGGAGGTTAAACTGCTCCTTCCGGAGATCGAGCAGCATCGCCTTCAGCTCGTCCGGGCTCTTCGCCCGGACATCTGCGATCTTGGTCATGTCTTTACGCCTCGGCGCCCAGACGCGCCACGAACTTCGTCTTGATCGGCAGCTTCGCCGCGCCAAGGGTCAGCGCCTCGCGGGCCGTCTCCTGGCTGACGCCGTCGATCTCGAACATGATGCGGCCCGGCTTGATGCGGGCCACCCAATACTCGGGCGCGCCCTTGCCGGAGCCCATGCGGACCTCGGCAGGCTTGGTCGAGACCGGAACATCCGGGAAGATCCGGATCCAGACGCGACCCTGACGCTTCATGGCGCGGGTGATGGCGCGACGGGCCGCCTCGATCTGGCGGGCCGTCACTCGCTCCGGCTCCAGGGCCTTCAGGCCAAAGCCGCCGAAGGACAGGGTGAACCCGCCCTTCGCCAGGCCATGGATGCGGCCCTTATGGGCCTTCCGGAACTTCGTGCGCTTCGGTTGCAGCATGATTCATCCCGCCTCAGCGCTGAGGCGCCTGCTCCGCGGCGCGCTTGTCCTGCGCCATCGGATCATGAGCCAGAATTTCACCCTTGAAGATCCACACCTTGACACCGCAGGTGCCATAGTTGGTCTTCGCCGTCGCCGTGCCGAAGTCGATGTCGGCGCGGAGGGTATGCAGGGGCACGCGGCCCTCGCGGTACCACTCCATGCGCGCGATCTCGGCCCCGCCCAGGCGGCCACCGCAGTTGATGCGGATGCCGCCGGCACCCAGGCGCATCGCGGACTGCACGGCGCGCTTCATGGCGCGCCGGAAGGCCACGCGGCGCTCCAGCTGCTGGGCGATGCTCTCGGCGACCAGGGTCGCGTCGATCTCGGGCTTGCGGATCTCCATGATGTTCAGGGAGACCTCGGCCCCGGCGAGCTTCGCCAGGTCCTTGCGCAGCACCTCGATGTCGGCGCCCTTCTTGCCGATCACCACGCCCGGACGGGCGGCATGGATCGTCACGCGCGGCTTCTTGGCCGGACGCTCGATCACGATGCGCGACACGCCGGCGCCCTTCAGGCGCTCCTTCAGCTTCGTACGCAGCTTCAGGTCATCGTGCAGCATCTTGGAATAGCCGGCATCGGCGTACCAGCGGCTATCCCAGGTGCGGTTGATGCCCAGCCGCAGCCCGATCGGGTTGACTTTGTGACCCATGTTATGCGGCCTCCTGCTGCGACGCGGTCTCGGCCTGCTCCGCCACCACGATGGTCAGGTGGCTGAACCACTTCTCGACGCGCGACGACCGGCCACGGCCACGGGCGTGGAAGCGCTTCATGACGACGGCACGGCCGACCTCGGCGCGGGCCACCACCAGACGGTCCACGTCCAGCTGGTGGTTGTTCTCCGCGTTCGCGATCGCGCTTTCCAGCGTCTTCTTGACCGTGTCGGTGATCCGGAACTTGGAGAAGGTCAGGATCGCCACCGCGTCCTGCGCCTTCCTGCCACGGATCAGACCGGCGGCCAGGTTCAGCTTGCGCGGCGAGACCCGGATGTTCCGGGTGGTCGCCTTCGCCTCGGTCTCCCCGAGGCTACGATCATGCTTCGGCTTGCTCATCTCAGCCCCGCTTCGCCTTCTTGTCGGCCGAGTGGCCGGTGAAGGTCCGCGTCGGCGAGAACTCGCCGAACTTGTGGCCGACCATGTTCTCGTTGACCTGCACCGGGATGAACTTCTTCCCGTTGTAGACCCCGAAGGTCAGGCCGACGAACTGCGGAAGGATCGTGCTGCGGCGGCTCCAGATCTTGATGATCTCGTTCCGCCCCGACGCACGCGCCGCATCCGCCTTGTTGAGCAGGTAGCCGTCGACGAACGGCCCCTTCCAAACACTGCGAGCCATCTAATCAGCCCTTCGTCGCGTTGCGCCGGCGAACAATCAGATTGTTCGTCCGCTTGTTGGTGCGGGTCTTGTAGCCCTTCGTCGGCTTGCCCCACGGGGTGACTGGGTGGCGGCCACCGGACGTCCGGCCCTCGCCACCGCCATGCGGGTGATCGACCGGGTTCATGACCACGCCGCGGTTGTGCGGACGGCGGCCAAGCCAGCGGGAGCGACCGGCCTTGCCGATCTGCTGGTTGCTGTTGTCCGGGTTGGACACGGCACCGATCGAGGCCATGCACTCCGCGCGCACCAGCCGCAGCTCGCCCGACATCAGCTTGATCTGGGCATAGCCCGAATCCTTGCCGACCAGCTGCGCGTAGGAACCCGCGGAACGGGCCATCTTCGCACCGGCGCCGGGCTTCAGCTCGATGCAGTGGATGATCGTGCCGACCGGAATGGCCGACAGCGGCATCGCATTGCCCGGCTTGATGTCGGCGCGCTGGTCGGAGACCACTGTGTCGCCGGCCTTCAGCCGCTGCGGCGCGATGATGTAGGCCAGCTCGCCATCCTGGTACTTCAGCAGCGCGATCCAGGCGGTGCGGTTGGGATCATACTCCAGCCGCTCGACCGTCGCGGGAACGCCGAACTTGGTGTTCCGCTTGAAGTCCACGTAGCGATAGGTCTGCTTGTGCCCGCCACCACGGAACCGAACGGTCGTGCGGCCGTGGTTGTTGCGGCCGCCCGACTTGCTCTTGCCCTCGGTGAGCTGCTTGACGGGCGCGCCCTTCCACAGCTCGGACCGGTCCACCAGCACCGTCCCGCGCAGGGACGGGGTGACCGGATTGAAGTTCTTCAATGCCATGGCTTACGCGAGCCCCGTCGTGAGGTCGATGGACTGGCCCTCGCCGAGCTTGACCATCGCCTTCTTCCAGTCCGAGCGCACCCCGGGACGACCCTTGAAGCGCTTCGTCTTGCCCTTGACCACCACGGTGTTCACGGCCTTCACCGTCACACCGAACAGGCCCTCCACAGCGGCCTTGATCTCGGGCTTCGTCGCCTCGAGCGCCACCTTGAAGGTCACCTGGCCCTGCTCGTTCAGGGCGGTCGCCTTCTCCGTCACCAGCGGCGCCAGCACGACCTGGTACATCCGCTCGCGCCCGATCACCGGGCGCTTGGCCTTTTCCTGCGTCTCGCTCACGCCAGCCGCTCCTTCAGCGCCTCGACCCCGGCCCGCGTCACCGCGAGGATGTCGTGGTTGAGGATGTCGTACACGTTGGCGCCGACCGTCGGCATGACCTGGACCTTGGGCAGGTTGCGCGCGGCGCGCACGAAGCCCTCGGCCGGGGTCGCATCGACCACCAGCGCGCTCGTCCAGCCCAGCGCCTTGACCTGCTTGGCCAGCTGCGCGGTCTTGGCCGCTTCGGCCGGCACGTCGATCACGACGAGCTTGCCGTCACGGGCCTTCTGGCTCAGCGCCGAGATCAGGCCCATGCGGCGGACCTTCTTGTTCAGGCTGTAGCCGTGGTCGCGGACGACCGGACCATGCACGACGCCACCGGTGCGGAACTGCGGCGCACGGAGCGAGCCCTGACGGGCATTGCCGGTCCCCTTCTGGCGATAGGGCTTCTTGGTGGTCCCGGAGACCTCCCCCATGCCCTTCACCTTGTGGGTACCCGCACGTCGCTTCGCGAGCTGCCAGTGCACCACGCGCGCCATGATGTCGGACCGCGGAGTGGCTCCGAAGAGCTCCTCCGGCAGTTCGATCTCGCCGGCTTGGCCGTTATCGAGAGTGATAACCTTCACTTGCATCGCTTCTGTCTACCTTTACGCCGGATAGGGCGCGTCGGCGTGGCGCGCGCGCTTCACGGCGTCGCGAACCATCACCCAGGCCCCCGCGGCGCCGGGCACGGAGCCCTTCACCAGCAGCAGCCCCTTCTCCGCATCGACACCCGCCACCACCAGGTTCTGGGTGGTGATGCGCTCGACACCGAGATGGCCGGCCATTTTCTTGTTCTTGAAGGTCTTGCCCGGATCCTGGCGGTTGCCCGTGGAACCGTGCGAGCGGTGGCTGATCGACACGCCGTGCGACGCCTCGAGACCACGGAAGTTCCAGCGCTTCATCGCACCGGCGAAGCCCTTGCCCTTCGAGGTCGCGGTCACGTCGATGCGCTGACCTGCGACGAAGTGCGACGGCGTCAGCGAAGCACCCGGCTCCAGCACCGCGTCGGCAGCGACACGGAACTCCACCAGCTTGGCCGGCGCTTCCACGCCGGTCTTCGCGAAGTGGCCCTTGTTGGGCTTGGAGACGTTCTTCACCTTCGCCTTCCCGGCACCGATCTGAAGGGCGACATAGCCGTCCTTCTCCTCGGTGCGGGTCGACACCACGCGCACGTCATCGACATGCAGCACGGTCACGGGGACGGTCGAACCGTCCTCGTTGAACAGCCGGGTCATGCCCAGCTTCTTGGCGATCAGGCCGGTACGGCCGTTAGTGGCGGCCATGGCAGCTATCCTCCCGGCCTTAGATCTTGATCTCGACGTCCACGCCCGAGGCGAGGTCGAGCTTCATCAGCGCGTCCACGGTCTGCGGGGTGGGGTCGACAATGTCCAGAAGGCGGCGATGAGTCCGGATCTCGAACTGCTCGCGCGACTTCTTGTCCACGTGCGGGGAACGGTTCACGGTGAACCGCTCGATATGCGTGGGCAGGGGGATCGGTCCCCGCACCCGCGCGCCGGTCCGCTTCGCGGTGTTCACGATCTCCCGCGTGCTGCCATCCAGCACGCGGTGATCGAACGCCTTGAGGCGGATGCGGATGTTTTGCGCGTCAGCCACGATGCATCACTTCTCGATGGAGGCGACGACGCCGGCGCCGACGGTGCGGCCGCCCTCGCGGATGGCGAAGCGCAGGCCCTGGTCCATGGCGATCGGCGCGATCAGCTCGACATCCATCGCCACGTTGTCGCCCGG
>NZ_BDLP01000048.1:0-18967 GCF_001950415.1 Roseomonas sp. TAS13 | reverse complement strand
GCAGCGTCAGGTCGGGCATCCGCATGGTATAGAGCGTGCCCTCTAGGTGGTCGTATTCGTGCTGCAGGACACGGGCGCTCATGCCCTCGGCCTCGCCGCCGATCTCCCGCCCATCGAGGTCCTGCGCCCGCCAGCGCACCCGCTTCGCGCGCGGCACACAGCCGCGCAGGCCGGGGATGGAGAGGCAGCCCTCCCAGCCGCTCTCGACCTCCTCGCCCAGCGCCTCCAGCTCCGGGTTCACCAGGGCGCGCCCGCCCTCCCATTCCCGCACGACGAAAAGGCGCAGCGGCACATGCACCTGCGGCGCGGCGAGGCCGACCCCGCCGGCATCGAGCATGGTCTCCACCATGTCCTCCACGAGGCGGCGGATCTCCGGGTCGCGCGGGTCCGCGACGGGCTCGGCTCGGCGCAGCAGCACCGGATGGCCCATTCGCGCGATCTTGAGGATGGCCATCGGCTGGTCCCTGGATATAGAGAAACGGGAATCCCATCTGGGAAGCCCGGTGCCGCCTGGAAGGGCTTCCTTGCAGGCGGCGGACGTGCTATCGGCGCCGCTCCCGAGGATCGGGCGTCAGCGCCTGTGGTTCGGCACGTCATCTACCACCCTTTTTGGAACAGGAGGACCGAGCCGCGTGCAGGTCGTCGTTCGGGATAACAATGTTGACCAGGCCCTGAAGGCCCTGAAGAAGAAGCTTCAGCGCGAGGGCGTGTTCCGTGAGATGAAGCTCCGCCGGCACTACGAGAAGCCGTCCGAGCGCCGCGCCCGCGAGGCCGCCGAGGCCGTTCGCCGCGCCCGCAAGGTCGAGCGCAAGCGCCTGGAGCGCGAGGGCTTCTGAGCCCTCCTCCCTTCCTCCGGGAAGGGTCGGAGAGAGCCGTTTGAAACACCGCGGTGCGGGTTCCTCCCCGCAAGCCGCGGTTTTTCAGTTTGGGGATGCCCTTTCCGGACATTCCCGGCCGCAAGGTGGGCGGATGATGAACCCACCGCGAGCCCCGGGGACGGCCTGGCCATCCCCGGGCGCGGAGGCCCGCGCTATTTCTGCAGGGCCTGGACGATCTGCTGGGTGACCTTCTTGGCATCCCCGAACAGCATCATCGTGTTGTCGCGGAAGAACAGCTCGTTCTCCACCCCGGCATAGCCGCTGGACATGCCGCGCTTGACGAAGAACACGGTCTTCGCCCGCTCCACATCCAGGATCGGCATGCCGTAGATCGCCGAGGACTTGTCGGTCTTCGCCGCCGGGTTGGTGACGTCGTTGGCCCCGATCACATAGGCCACGTCGGCCTCGGCGAATTCGGGGTTGATCTCCTCCAGCTCCTTCACGTCGTCATAGGGCACGTTGGCCTCGGCCAGCAGCACGTTCATGTGCCCCGGCATCCGTCCCGCCACTGGGTGGATGGCGTATTCCACCGTGGCGCCCTCCTTCTTCAGCAGGTCGGCCATCTCGCGGACCACCTGCTGCGCCTGCGCCACCGCCATGCCGTAGCCGGGCACGATGATGATCTTGCCGGCGTTCTTCATGATGTAGGCCGCATCCTCCGGCGAGCCGGACTTCACCGGCCGCGCCGGCTGCGCCGCGCCACCGCCGCCCGTCGCCGCGCCGGCATCCGAGCCGAAGCCGCCCAGCAGCACGTTGACGATCGAGCGGTTCATGCCCTTGCACATGATGTAGGACAGGATCGCGCCCGAGGCGCCGACCAGCGCGCCGGTGACGATCAGCAGCAGGTTGCCGACGGTGAAGCCGATGCCCGCCGCCGCCCAGCCGGAATAGCTGTTCAGCATCGACACCACGACCGGCATGTCCGCGCCCCCGATCGGGATGATCAGCAGGAAGCCCAGCCCGAAGGAGAGCAGCGCGATCAGCCAGAACAGCACCGCGCTGCCCGTGGCGACGAAGCCGATCACCAGGACCAGCAGCAGGATGCCGAGCGCGAGGTTCAGCCAGTGCTGCCCCCGGAACAGGATCGGCGCGCCCGACATCAACCCCTGGAGCTTGGCGAAAGCGATCACCGAGCCGGAGAAGGTGATGGCGCCGATAGCCAGGCCCAGCGACATCTCCACCAGCGACTGGGCATGGATGTCGCCCGGCACGCCGATGCCGAAACTCTGCGGCGCGTAGAAGGCGGCGGCCGCGACGCAGACGGCGGCGAGGCCGACCAGCGAGTGGAAGGCCGCGACGAGCTGCGGCAGCGCCGTCATCTGGATGCGGTTGGCGAGATAGGCGCCGATGCCGCCGCCGATCACCAGCCCGGCCAGCACGATGGCGATGCCACCGCCCGACATGCCCGGCTGGGCCAGCGTCGCGACCACGGCGATGCCCATGCCGACCATGCCGAAGAGGTTGCCGCGCCGGCTGGTTTCCGGATGGCTCAGCCCGCGCAGCGCCAGGATGAACAGGACCGCGGCGACGAGATAGGCCAGCGTCGAGAGGGTATGCGACATGCCCTCACCCCTTCCGCTTGAACATCGCGAGCATCCGGCGCGTGACCAGGAAGCCGCCGAAGATGTTCACCGAGGCCAGCGTCACGGCCAGGAAGCCGAAGACCTTGGCGGCGATGGAATCGCCCAGGCCGGTGGCCAGGATGGCGCCCACCACGATCACCGAGGAGATGGCGTTGGTGACGCCCATCAGCGGCGAATGCAGCGCCGGCGTCACGTTCCACACGACGTGGTAGCCGACGAAGCAGGCCAGCAGGAAGATCGTCAGCAGCAGCAGGAAGGGCTCCACCACGGCGGCGCCATGGGCGACCTGCTCCATCGCCACCGGGGCGTGCTGTTCCGCCAGCAGCCGGGCCTGGCGCGCGAGGTCCAGCGCCTGGGCCGCCAGGGCATCGGCGCGGCCCGCCAGGCCCTGGACAGCCCCCTGGGCGTTCTCGTTCGGGTTCATCGCTGTTCCCCCCTCAGCTGTTCTGGAATTGCGGATGGACGACCGCGCCACCCCGGGTCAGCAGCACCCCGCGCACGATCTCGTCCTCCTCCGGCAGTTTCGGCATCCCGGCTTCCTTGTCCCAGAAGGTGGTCAGGAAGGTCAGCAGGTTGCGGGCATAGAGGCTGCTCGCCGCCGCCGGGATGCGGGCGGGCCAGTTGCGCCAGCCCAGCACCTTCACCCCGTTCTCCGTGGTCACGGCCTCGCCCGGCACGGTCGCGGCGCAGTTGCCCCCGGCATCGGCGGCGATGTCCACCACCACCGCGCCCGGCTTCATCGCGGCGACCATGGCCTCGGTCAGCAGCACCGGCGCCTTGCGGCCCTGCACCAGCGCGGTGCAGATCACGATATCCGCCCTGGCGGCGGCGGCGGCCACGACCTCGGCCTGCTTGCGGAGGTATTCCGGGCTCATCGCCTTGGCATAGCCACCGGCGGTCTGGGCGGCGGCGCTCTCCTCGTCCTCCACGCCGACGAAGCTGGCGCCGAGGGACTTGATCTCCTCCTTGGCCGCCGGCCGCACGTCGGAGGCCGAGACGCGCCCGCCCAGCCGCCGCGCCGTGGCGATGGCCTGCAGGCCCGCGACGCCCGCGCCCAGCACCAGCACATTCGCCGCCGGGATGGTGCCCGCCGCCGTCATCAGCATCGGGAAGCCGCGGTCGAAGGCCCCCGCCGCCTCGATCACCGCGCGGTAGCCCGCGAGGTTCGCCTGGGAGGAGAGCACGTCCATGCTCTGCGCCCGGGTGATGCGCGGGGCCAGTTCCATGGCGCAGGCGGTGATGCGGCGCGCCGCATAGGCCCTGTTGCGCTCCGGCGCGGAGGCCGCCTCCAGCGTGCCGATCAGCACGGCGCCCTCGGGGATCAGGGCGATCTCGTCCACCTCCCCCTCGCCCGCCGCCAGCGGCGCGCGGACCTTGAGCACGATCCCCGCCCCGGCCAGGGCGGCGGCGGCATCCGGCGCGATCTCCGCCCCCGCCTCGGCATAGGCGGCATCGGGAATGCCCGCCGCCAGCCCGGCCCCCTTCTCCACCGCCACGGACAGGCCAAGCCCGATCAGCTTGCGGACCGTCTCGGGCGTCGCCGCCACTCGTGCCTCCGTGGCACGCCTTTCCTTTGGCACGGCCAGGCGCATGCAGGCTTCCCTCCGGTTTCCGTTTCTGCCCGGTCACGATCACCGGGCGCCGGAAGGGCCGCAAGGGCACGCATCGCGAATTCGGACAGGTTTCCGCCCCGCCCCGCGAAGGATTCTTCTACGGGCAGGCGGTCCCGCCACCGAAAGGGGCGGCGGGACGCCGGAACCGGGGCCTGTCGGTCAGCCCGCCGCCGGAACCCCGGCCTGCCGCAGCGCCTCGGCCTGCCGCGCCGCCAGCGCATCCTCGTCATAGCCGGCGATCAGCTCCTCGAAGAGCCGGTGCCAGTTCTGCTTCGCCTTCAGCCGCAGGAAGACGCTGCCCAGGCCCACCGTGGAGCGGTCCATCAGCACGAACTCGCGCGGTGGCCGCACGCCGCCGGTCTTCTTCAGCCCGGCATGCACCTCCTCCGCGACCTTGCGCCCGAACTGCGGGTCCTGGGTCTCGGAGATCGGCCGCACGCGGTCGTCGATCAGCGGCTCGTGCAGGAAGCGCGCCCACTTCATCAGCACCTGCCAGGTCTCGCGCGGCAGGTTGCGGAAGCCCCAGGCCTCGAAGGCATGGATCGCCTTCTCGTCGTCGCCGTCGCGCACCGCCTCATAGAGCCGGACCACGGCGGTGACGAAGTGCGGCGGGAAGACGCGGATGGTGCCGAAGTCGAGCAGGTTGATCCCGTGCAGGTCGGACCGGATCTGGTAGTTGCCCAGATGCGGGTCCCCATGGATCACGCCGTAATGGTAGAAGGGCACGTACCAGGCGCGGAACAGCACCCGCGCATAGGCATCGCGCTCCTCCTGCGGCGGGTCCTCGTCGATGCGCGACTGGATGGCGCGGCCCTCGAGCCAGGTCATGGTCAGCAGGCGCTTGGTGGTCAGCTCCGGCACCGGCTCGGGCACGCGGATCTCCGGCTCGCCCGCCAGCATCAGGCGGTAGAGCCGCATATGCGCGGCCTCCCGCTCGTAGTCGAGCTCCTCGCGCAGCCGCTCGCTCAGCTCGGCATAGACGTCGTCGCTCTGGATCGAGCTGTCCATGCGCGCATAGATGCCCATGGCGAGGCGGAGCTGCCGCAGGTCGGCCTCCACCACGCTCGGCATGTCCGGGTATTGCAGCTTGCAGGCGACCTCCCGCCCGTCCGGCAGGGTGGCGCGATGCACCTGCCCCAGCGAGGCCGCCGCCGCCGCCGTCTGGCCGAAGGCGGTGAAGCGCGACTGCCAGGCCGGCCCCAGCTCGGTGGACATGCGCCGCCGCACGAAGGGCCAGCCCATCGCCGGGGCGTTGGACTGGAGCTGCGACAGCTCCCGCGCATATTCCTCGGGCAGCGCGTCGGGGATGGTGGAGAGAAGCTGCGCCACCTTCATCATCGGGCCCTTCAGCCCGCCCAGCACCGCCCGCAGGTCCTCCGCATGGGCGGACTTGTCGGTCTTCAACCCGAGATAGCGCTCCCCCGCCACGCGGGCGGCGATGCCGCCCACCGCGCCGGAGGTGCGCGCCATGCGGCGGATCTCGCCGAACAGGCTGTTGCCGCGTCTTGTGTCGCTCATGCGCTCCTCACGCCGCCCCCTCGGGGGCCGGCTGCTCCAGCTCGGTGATGAAGCCGTCGATCACGTCGAGCCCCTTGTTCCAGAAGCCGGGATCGGAGGCGTCGAGGCCGAAGGGCGCCAGCAGCTCCTTGTGCCGCAGCGTGCCGCCGGCGCGCAGCAGGTCGAGGTACTTCTCCTGGAAGCCCGGCACCTCGCCCGACTGGTAGACGCTGTAGAGCGCGTTCACCAGGCAGTCCCCGAAGGCATAGGCATAGACGTAGAAGGGCGTGTGCACGAAATGCGGCACATAGGCCCAGTACACGTTGTAGTCCGGCGTGAACTCGAAGGCCGGGCCCAGGCTCTCGCCCTGCACGCCCATCCAGATCTCGCCGATCTGCTCGGAAGACAGCTCGCCCTTGCGGCGCGCCTCGTGCAGGCGGGATTCGAAGGTATAGAACGCGATCTGCCGCACCACCGTGTTCAGCATGTCCTCCACCTTGCCGGCCAGCAGCATGCGGCGGCGGGTGGGGTCGGTCTCGGCATCCAGCACGGCGCGGAAGGTCAGCATCTCGCCGAAGACGCTGGCCGTCTCGGCGAGGGTCAGCGGCGTGCCGGAGCGCAGGTAGCCCTGCTTCGAGGCCAGGATCTGGTGCACGCCATGGCCCAGCTCATGCGCCAGCGTCATCACGTCGCGCGACTTGCCGTGGTAGTTCAGCAGCAGGTACGGGTGCACCGAGGGCACGGTCGGATGCGCGAAGGCGCCGGAGGCCTTGCCCGGCCGGGGTGGCACGTCGATCCAGGGGCTGTCGAAGAAGCGCCTGCCGATCGCGGCCAGTTCCGGGGAGAAGGCGTTGTAGGCGGCGAAGACCCGCTCCTTGGCCTCGGACCAGGGGATGGTGCGGTCCTCCTCCTGCGGCAGGGGCGCGTTGCGGTCCCAGTGCTGCAGCTTCTCCAGACCCAGCCACTTCGCCTTCATCGCGTAGTAGCGGTGCGACAGGCGCGGATAGCTCGCGCGCACGGCGGAGACCAGCGCGTCCACCACCTCGTCCTCGACCATGTTGGCGCGGTTGCGGGACGATCCGGGGCGCGGGTAGTGGCGCCAGTTGTCGATGATCTCCTTGTCCTTGGCGAGCGTGTTGGTGATCAGCGAAAACAGCGGGACACGCTCGCCGAAGGCCGCGGAGACGCCCTTGGCCGCCGCCTCGCGCACCGCGCGGTCCCGGTCGGAAAGCTTGTTCAGCGCGGAGGAGACGGTGAGGTCCTCCTGCCCCACCCGCACCTTCATGGCGGCGATGGTCTCATCGAACAGGCGGTTCCAGGCGGAGCGGCCGGTGACCTCCTTCTCGTGCAGCAGCTTCTCCAGCTCGTCGGAAAGCTGGTGCGGACGGAACACCCGCAGGTCGCGCAGCCAGGGGCGCCATCCGGCCAGTCCGGCGGATTCCGCCAGCTTGGCCTCCAGCACGGAATCCTCCAGCCGGTTCAGCTCCAGCGTCAGGAACAGCAGGTGGCTGCTGATGTCGGTCGCCCGCTCCTGCATGGTCTGGTAGAAGCGGCCGTGTTCCGGCTTCGTGGCATCGCCCGCGAAAAGCAGCTGGGCGAAGGACAGGACCCGCCCCAGGATCTCCTCCACCGCCTCGTAGCGCCGGATCGCCGCCGCCAGGGCATCGCCGGACAGGCCGGCGAGCTTTCCGGCGGCCTCCGCCTCCAGCGCCTTCGCCTCCGCCTCCGCACGGCCGAGATCGGCGTCGAGCTTCGGGTCGTCGATCCCCGCATAGAGGTCCGACAGGTTCCATTCCGGCAGGGCCTCGCCCCCGCCGCCCCCGGCCCGGCCGGAGATGTCGAGGGTGGCGCGGCCAGGGATGGAGGAGTCGGCTAGGCAGGTCGGTCGAAACATGGAAATGCGTGCGCCTCGCGGGAGGAGTGGAACGGCCTGGATATATGACCACCCCGCCTCCCACCAAGACAGCCGGGCGATGACGATAGGGGGAAGCGACAGAATGACCGAACGCTGGGACAGCCTCCCCGCCATGCTGCTGGGCCTGGCCGCGCGCTGGCGCGACCGGCCGATGCTGCGCCACTGGGTCCGGGACGGGTCGGGCGGGGACTGGCAGCGGATGAGTTGGGCCGGATTCGCCCATGCGGTGGCCGCCGCCGCCGCCGGGCTGCGCGCCCGCGGGGTGATGCCGGGCGATCGCGTGCTGCTGGTCAGCGAGAACCGGCCGGAATTCCCCATCGCCGACACCGCCATCATGGCCATCGGCGCGGTCACGGTGCCGACCTACACCACCAACACCGTGGCCGACCACGCCCATATCCTGCGCGACAGCGGCGCCCGGGTGGCCATCGCCTCCACCGCCGGGCTGGCCGGCCGGATCGCCGAGGCGGCACGGCAGGCCCAGGGACGGAATGAGGGTGGGGGGAACGAGGGGGGCGGCAACGACCCGGGGCTGGACCTGCTCGTCTGCATGGAGGAAGCGCCGGGGACCCTGTCCTGGCAGGCGCTGACCGCCGATCCGGGCGACCTCGCCCTGCTGGTGGCGGAGGTGGCGCAGATCCCGCCCGGGCGGCTGGCCTGCCTCGTCTATACCTCCGGCACCGGCGGCCTGCCGCGCGGCGTGATGCTGCCGCACCGGGCCATGCTGGCGAACCAGGCCGGACTCGCCACGGTGGTCAGGCGGCTGAAGCTGGAGGGCGAGTGCTACCTCTCCTTCCTGCCCCTCTCCCATGCCTACGAGCACACGGTCGGCAACTTCCTGCTGCCCTCGCTCGGCATGGAGGTGGTCTACAGCCGTGGCGCCGACCGGCTGGCCGCCGAGTTCACCGAGATCGAGCCCGCCCTGGTGACCGCCGTGCCGCGCCTCTTCCAGGTGCTGCGCCACCGCATCCTGACCCAGGTCGAGAAGGAGGCCGGCTGGAAGCAGCGCCTGTTCCGCCGGGCCATCGCCCTCGGCCTGCGCCGGATGGACGGGCCGCCCCTGTCCCTGCTGGAGCGGATCGAGGACGCGGCGCTGGACCGGCTGGTGCGCGCGAAGCTGCGCGCCCGCTTCGGCCGGCGGCTGGTGGCGATGGTGTCCGGCGGCGCCCGGCTGGACCCGGAGCTTTCGGGCTTCTTCCTGGCCCTCGGCGTGACCGTGCTGCAGGGCTATGGCCAGACCGAGGCCGGGCCGGTGGTCAGCGTCAACCTGCCCTGGGACAATCGCCGCGACAGCGTCGGCGCCCCCCTGCCCGGCGTCGAGACGATGATCGCGGAGGATGGCGAGCTGCTGCTGCGGGGCGAGCTGGTGATGGACGGCTACTGGAACGCCCCGGAGGCCACCGCCGCGGCGCTGGAAGGCGGCTGGCTGCACACCGGCGATACCGGCGAGATCGACTCGGCGGGACATATCGTCATCCGCGATCGCAAGAAGGACTTCATCAAAACCCTGGGCGGTGACATGGTGAGCCCCGCCAAGATCGAGGGGCTGCTGATGGCGGAGCCGGAGATCGCCCAGGCCGTGATCGCCGGCGAGGGCCGCCAGGGCGTGGTGGCGCTGCTGGTGCCGGCGGAGGGCGCCGAGGAGCGGGTCGGCCCGGCGGTGGACCGGGTGAACGCGCGGCTGTCCAGCATCGAGCGCATCCGTCGCTGGCGGCTGGTCGAGCCGTTCACCGTCGAGAACGGGCTGATGACACCGACCCTGAAGGTCCGCCGCCGCATCGTGCTGCAACAGCACGCCCCGCTGGTGGAGGCCCTGTATTGATGGAGCCCCTGTATTGAGCCACCGGATCCACATCCTGGGCGCGTCCGGCAGCGGCACGACGACGCTGGGCGCGGCCCTGGCGACGCGCCTTGGCTGTCCGCACGAGGATGCCGATCTCTACTACTGGCGGCGGACCGACCCGCCCTTCACCACCAAGCGGCCGGTGCCGGAGCGTCTCGCCCTGCTGCAACAGGCGCTGGAGGATGCCGCCGGCTGGGTGCTGAGCGGCTCCATGGTCTCCTGGGGCGGAAGCCTCGTGCCGCGCTTCGACCTGGTGGTCTTCCTGAGCCTCGACCCGGCGGAGCGGATGCGACGCCTGCTGGCGCGGGAGGAAGCCCGCCATGGCGCCCGCATCCGGCCGGGCGGCGACATGGCCGAGGCCAGCGCCGCCTTCCTGGCCTGGGCCGAGAGCTATGACACGGCGGGGCCGGAAATCCGCTCCCGCACCCTGCACGAGGGCTGGCTGGCCGAACTGTCCTGCCCGGTGCTGCGGCTGCGCACGGAGATGCCGGTGCCGCATCTGGTGGAACAGGTCTGCGCCGAACTGTCCCGCATCCCCTGCCGGCGCCGCGCGAGGCCCGCCAGCCTGCTGACGCAGCAGGCGATGGACCGGTACTGACTCGCCCTAGTCCCCCACCGGCTTCCCCCGCAGCCGCTTGACCTCGCCGCGCCGGACCTTGCCCTCCACCCGGCGCCGCTTCTCCCCCTTCGGCACGCGGGTCGCGATGCGCGGCACCGGCGGCACCGCCGCCTCGCGCAGCAGTTCCAGCAGGCGTTCCAGCGCATCCTCGCGGTTCCGCTCCAGCGAGCGGAAGCGCTGGGCGGCGATCACCACCACCCCTTCCGAGGTCAGCCTGTGCCCGGCGAGCCGGGCGGCCCGCGCCTTCACCGCCGGGGGCAGCGAGGGCGAGTTGCGCAGGTCGAAGCTGAGGCGGACGGCGGTGGAGACCTTGTTCACGTTCTGCCCGCCCGGGCCGGAAGCGCGGACGAAGCTTTCCGTGATCTCCTCCTCGCGCAGCGCCAGCCGGGCATCGATCGGGATCAGCCTCCCGCGCCCTTCCTCCTCCGGCGCCACGCGCGGCGCCTCACATGCCGAGCGCGCGGCGGTAGAGGTCGAGCAGGGTCTCCTGCTCCTCCACCTCGGCGGGCTCCTGCTTGCGCTGGCGGATGATCTGCCGGATCACCTTCACGTCGAAGCCCGCGGACTTCGCCTCGCCGAAGATGTCCTTGATGTCGTCGGCCAGCGCCTTGCGCTCCTCCTCCAGCCGCTCCACCCGCTCGATGATGGAGCGCAGACGGTCCGCGGCGATGCCGCCGACATCGGTGTCCTGCTCCTGGTCCTGATCGGTCACGTCCGACATATGTTCTCCCCCGTGAAAGGCGCCGGGTATAGCGGCCGGGGCCGTCCCCGCCAACACGCCGCCCGCGGCCCGGCTGTCTGGCAGCCCGCCGCCCGCCGCATGGCCCCGCCGCATGGCCCCGCCCCTGGAACGGCGCCCGAATCTGTCCCTGGCCCCATTGGCAGCACCACCCGTCGCTGTAGGTTCCGCCCCGGACATGCGGCATGAGGCGAGGATGAGCGAAGCCGGGACATTCCAGCCGGGCACCGGAACGGTGCGGCTGGGCATCATCGGGGCCGGGATCATGGGGGAGCGCCTGCTGCGCGCCGCCGCCGGGCAGGACAGGGTCCAGGTCGCGGGCCTCTGGGACCCGGCGCCGGAGGCGGTCGCGCGCCTCGGGGCCGAGCTTCCCGGCACGCCCTTCCTGCGCTCCGCAGCCGCGGTGATCGAGGCGGCGGACTGCGTCTACGTGGCCTCGCCCCCGGCCACCCACCTGCCCCATGCCCGCGCTGCGCTGAAGGCCGGCAAGGCGCTGTTCTGCGAGAAGCCGCTGGCGGTGGATGTGGCCGATGCCGGACGCTTCCTGCGGGAGGCCCATGCCCTGCCGGGGGCTGGGGGCGCCCGCGCCGCCGTCAACTTCCCCTTCGCCTCCTCGCCCACGGTGGAGCGGCTGGGCGAATGGCTGGCCGGGGGCGCCATCGGGCAGGTGGAGAGCCTGGCCATCGCCGCCGACTTCGCCCGCTGGCCGCGCGGCTGGCAGCATGCCGCCGCCGGCTGGCTCGACGGCCCCGCCCAGGGCGGCTTCACGCGGGAGGTCGTGTCGCATTTCCTGTTCCTGGCGCGGCGCCTCTTCGGGCCGCTGGTGCTGCTCCAGGCCCAGGCGCTCTTTCCCGAGGCCGGGCGCAGCGAGCGCGCCATCGAGGCCCGGCTCACCGCCGGGGGCCTGCCGCTCAGCCTGACGGGCTCGGTCGGGCGGGTCGCGGAGGACGAGGCCAACAGCTTCATCGCCACTGGCGCTTCGGGCGCCGTGCGCCTGCGGAACTGGGCCCTGGCGGAGCGCCGCGACGCGGCCGGCACCTGGCAGGGCGACCCTTCCGCCATGCCGCATGAACGCGCCCGCCCGCTGACGCTGCAACGCCAGCTCGACGGCGTGGCGCGCATGACCCGTGGCGAGGCGCACCACCTCGCCACGCTGGAAGAAGCCTACGAGGTCCAGAGCATCGTCGAGGCCATCCTGCGCAGCGGCGAGGAACCGCTGGCGGGCTGATACGGGCGGTGCCCGTCAGGCCGCGCGGGCCGGCACCGCGCGTTCCGGCGGCGTCAGCGAATCCTGGCCGCGGTGGAGCAGGTGGGTCATGGCGGCCGTGCCGAGGATCGGCACCAGCAGGTTCGCCACCGGCACCACGGCCAGGGCGGCGAGGACGGCGCCCAGAAGGAAGACCTGCACCCGGCGGCGGCGGCGCAGCAGCCGCGCGGCGGGCACGGTCATGCGCCGTTGCGCCACACCCTCGAACAGCCCGTTGCCCAGCGCGATGGCGGCCACGACCCAGAGCAGCACCGCGCCCACCACCGGCAGGGCGAAGGCCAGCGGCAGCAGGACGAGGTTCAGCAGCAGCACCTGCAACGTCAGGCGCAGGTTGTAGCGCGCCTGCGCCGCCAGGGAGGCACCGCCGGAGGGCGGCGGCAGCCAGGGATAGAAGCGGCGCTCCACCGCCTCCGCCACCTGGTCCGTGAAGAACCCGGCGATGGCCAGCACGATCGGCACGAAGAGCCAGATGGCCGAGAAGAGCACCAGCAGCCCGCCCAGCACCCCGGACAGCGTGGCGATCCAGCCCTCGCCGCCCGCCATGCCGGCCAGGGCGGACAGCCCCCAGTCGGCGAGCCAGACCAGCAGGCCGAAGCTCAGGACGGCACCGAGCAGCCCCTTCCACAGCGGCCCCCGGAAGCCGGGATCGCCCAGTTGCCGGAAGGGCAGCCAAAGGCTCGCAAGAACGGCGGACATGCGCGTCGCGTCGCTCCCCCCGGCCTCAGTGGCCGGGATTCGCGGCGGCGAAGGCGGCCTTCTGCTCCGCCGTCGCCTCGCGCTGGTGCCGCGCCCGCCATTCGTCATAGGGCATGCCATAGATCGCCTCCCGCGCATCGGGATCGGCCATCCCGATGCCCCGGTCGGCGGCGGCCTCGCGATACCAGCGGGACATGCAGTTGCGGCAGAAGCCGCCGAGATTCATCAGGTCGATGTTCTGCACATCGCTCCGTGCGCGCAGATGCGCCACCAGCTTGCGGAAGGCGGCGGCCTCCAGCGCCTCGCGCTGCTCCGGCGTGAGGTTCGCGGCGGCGCCGGTGTCGATGGCGGCCTCGGGCTGCGGTGCGGGCATGCGGTCCTCCGGAATGCGTCCGGGGGCACAAGTGGCATCGCCCGCCCCGCTTCGCCAGCCTCCCCGGGCGGTTCCGCCGGCCGGCCTTTCCAGGCAGCCTTCCTGGCACCCAGGGCGCCCCGTCCGGCGAGCAGGGCCGCGCGGATGTGACACCGGCCAGTGGGTTTTTCGCGGAAAGAAGACCGCGGCGTGGCTGATGCGGGCGGTGGAGCGGGGTGACCGCCAGCGCTCCCCTCACCCCCGAAACGGGTGGCAAGGCGGCCACGAAGGAGGTGACCGGGGCGGCCCGCGACGCTATCCACAGCGCCAACACCTGATCCTCCGGAAGGGCCGCCCGCATGCGTGAATCCGAAGCCTCGCAGGACCGGCCGCAACCGGTGCCCGCCGAAGCGAGCGATCAATGGGCGCGGCGGACCGTCCGGAAGCTCTTCGAGGCCGGGCTGCGGGCGGCGGACCCGCGGGCGGTGCTGGCGCGGCACCTGCCGGAGAAGCCGCGCTCGGGCCGCGTGCTGGTGCTGGGCGCCGGCAAGGCCTCGGCGCTGATGGCCCAGGCGCTGGAGGAAGCCTGGCCCGACGTCGCGCTGTCGGGCCTCGTCGTCACCCGCTACGGCCATGCCGTGCCCACCCGCCATGTCGAGATCGTCGAGGCCAGCCACCCCGTCCCCGACGCGGCGGGCGAGGCGGCGGCGCGGCGGATGCTGGCGCTGACCGACGGGCTCGCGGCGGAGGACCTGGTGATCTTCCTGGCCTCGGGCGGCGGCTCGGCCCTGCTTTCCCTGCCCGCCCCCGGGCTGACGCTGGCCGACAAGCAGGCGGTCAACCGCGCCCTGCTCGCCTCCGGCGCCACGATCGGCGACATGAACATCGTGCGGAAGCACCTTTCCGCCATCAAGGGCGGGCGGCTGGCGGCGGCCTGCCATCCGGCGCGGGTGGTGACGCTGGCCATCTCCGACGTGCCGGGCGACGATCCCGGCACCATCGCCTCCGGCCCCACCGTGCCGGAGGGCGCGGGCTATGCCGAGGCCTATGCGATCCTGAAGCGCTTCAACATCGCCCAGCCCGCCGCCGTGGCCCGCCACCTCGCCGCGGCGGCCGACGCGGTGCCCAAGCCGGGCGACCCGCGCCTGGCCCGCAGCGAGTTCCGCCTGATCGCCACGCCGATGATGGCGCTGCAGGCGGTGGCCGGGGCCGCCGCCGCCGAGGGGCTGCATCCGATCATCCTGGGCGATGCGCTGGAAGGCGAGGCGCGCGAGCTGGGCACGGTGCTGGCCGGCATCGCGCGCTCGGTCTCCGACCACGGCATCCCGGCGCCGAAGCCCTGCGTCATCCTGTCGGGCGGCGAGACCACGGTGACGATCCGCCACCCCAGCCCCGGGCGCGGCGGCCGCAACACCGAGGCGCTGCTGGGCTTCGCCCTCGCCGCCGCGGGCCGTCCCGGCACCTGGGCGCTGATGGGCGACACCGACGGCATCGACGGGGTGGAGGAGGCCGCGGGCGCCCTGGCCACCCCCGACACGCTCGCCCGCGCCCGCTCGCTCGGCCTCGATGCGCGCGAGGCCCAGGCGCTGCACGACGCCACCGGCTTCTTTGCCGCCCTGGGCGACCTGGTGGTGACCGGCCCCACGCTGACCAACGTCAATGACCTGCGCATCGTCCTCGTCGCCTGAGACGGACACCGCCCCGCCCCGGCGCGGGGCAAGGCGGGCCGGCCATGGACGGCCAGCCCGTTCCAGGGTCAGCCGGCCTTGCCGGTCAGCGCCTCGGCCTTCTCCGGCGCGCTCCCCTGGTGCGCCACGTCCTGGGGCGGGTCGTTGCGGGTCTTCCACAGCGACAGGGCGATGGAGCCGGCGATGATCGTGCCGGTCAGCAGCAGCGCGTATTCCACCGGCACCGCCTTGCCGCCCGCATACCAGTTGGCCAGCATCTTCGCGCCCACGATCATCAGCACGACCGAGAGCCCGTGCTTCAGGTAGTGGAAGCGGTGGATGATCCCCGCCAGGGCGAAGTACATCGCCCGCAGGCCCAGGATGGCGAAGACGTTCGCCGTGTAGACGATGAACGGGTCGGTCGAGACGGCAAAGATCGCCGGGATGCTGTCCAGCGCGAAGAACAGGTCCGTCAGCTCGATCAGCACCAGCACGAGCAGCAGCGGCGTGACCATCCGCCGGCCCGCCTCGCGCACGGTGAAGGCATTGCCGCGGAAGCCCTCCGTCACCGGCAGGCGTGCGCGCATCCAGCGCAGCACGCTGCTGTCGGCCGGATCGTGCTCCGCCTCGGCCGAGCGCAGCATCTTCCAGCCGGACCAGACCAGGAACAGGCCGAAGACCACCATCAGCCAGTCGAACTCGCGCAGCAGCGCCGTGCCGACCAGGATCATCACGCCGCGCATCACCAGCGCCCCCAGGATGCCCCAGAACAGCACGCGGTGCTGGTAGGCCGCCGGCACGCCGAAGCGGGCGAAGAGCAGGACGAAGACGAAGATGTTGTCGACCGAGAGCGACCACTCGATCAGGTAGCCGGTAAGGAATTCCAAACTGTTGGTCGCCCGTTCCTCGGGCGTGAGGCCGTAGCTCATCCGCATCCAGAGGAAGAACAGCACCGCCAGGCCGATATAGGCGGCGGACTTGATCAGCGCGGTGCGCACGGGAACGGGCGCGGGGGCGCCGCTGGCGTCCTTCCTGGCGAAGACGCCGAGGTCGAGCAGCAGCAGGCCGAGAACGCCCGCGTTGAACAGGATCCAGAAAAGCGGCGAGGCCTCCATGCCGGGTGGCTCCTCCTCTCAAAGGGCCGGACGGCAGAATCCGCGTGCGGATGTTCTGGATGCGCGCCGGGCCCGGTTGCGCGAAAGATGATCCGACATCGCGGTGGCGGAACTCGCCCGGCCCTGTCCGAAGAGCAGGCCGGCCGATCCGCCAGGACGCCAGAGGGGCCCGGATCGGGTGGAAAGATGGACAATCCTCCATCTTTCCGCAAGGGAAAAATCCACCCGGAACCGGACAGGCCCGTTGCGCGGCCTGAATCGCCCCCGCCGCGCGGTGGAGCCGGCCGGTATGGACCCGGGCCTCCGGGCCGGTGTCAGGCGGTGGCGAGATCCTTCACCATGTACCCCGCCGCCCCGCCATAGCTCCGCAGCTTCCCGCGCAGCGCCTCGTCCGCCCGCTCCCGGAAGCCCTGGCGGAGCCAGAAGGCGGGCGACCCGCCGACCGCCACGAGCGACAGCCCCGGCAGCCCGCGCCCCCGCGCCAGCGCCTCCAGCCGCTCCAGCGCCCGCCCGGCGGCCCCGCCGCCGCGCCGCTCCGGCAGCAGGGCGATGTCATGGATGTAGAGCGTATCGGCCGCCGCCGGCAGCGCGCCGAGCAGGCTGTTCAGGGCCGGTGGCTGCCCGAGTCGCCAGGGATGCGCGATCACATAGCCGCCAGGCTCGCCGGAGGGGGGTACCAGCACCAGGCAGCCTTCGGGAAAAAGCGACAGGCGCTCGGCGAAGACCGCCGCGTCCTCCGGGTAGTCCGGATGCACGCGCGCCGCGATCCGCCCGGCCGCCGCGAGGTCCGCCGCCGCCATGGCCCGCCAGCGGGCCGCCCCGCCTGCCTGTCCTCCCATGCCTCGCCTTTCACCCATGCCGCCCTGCTCCGGTCCCGCCCCGCGCCGGGCGCAACCCGCTCCACATCCACCCCGGCTTGGCACCCAGGGACGCCTGTGGGAAGAGGCCTTGCCGGAAGCCGGCGGCCTCTTCGCCGCCTCTGTCCCTTCCGGCCGGACCCTTTCAGGAGGCTTCATGCCGCAGAGGATTCCGTTGCGCCGCCGGCGCCGCACGAAGGTCGTGGCCACGCTGGGCCCGGCGAGCTCGACGCCGGAAATGATCGAGCGCCTGTTCCGCGCGGGCGCCGACGTGTTCCGGCTGAACTTCAGCCATGGCTCGCACGAGGGCCACGCCGCCAACATCGCCACGATCCGGGCGCTGGAGAAGAAGGTCGGCCGCCCGATCGGCATCCTGGCCGACGTGCAGGGGCCGAAGCTTCGGGTGGGCAAGTTCGGCGGCGGCCGGGTGCAGTTGCAGACCGGGCAGAGCTTCCGCCTCGACCTGTCGCCGGTACCCGGCGACTCGCGCCGCGTGCAGCTGCCCCACCCCGAGATCATCGCGGCCGCCGGCATCGGCACCACCCTGCTGCTCGACGACGGCAAGCTGCGCCTGCGCGTGATCCGCAAGCGGGAGGACCACCTGGAGACCGAGGTGGTGGTGGGCGGCCCGCTCTCCGACCGCAAGGGCGTGAACGTGCCCGACGTGGTGCTGCCGATCCCGGCGCTGACCGAGAAGGACCGCGCCGACCTCGACTTCGTGCTGCCGCTGGGCGTCGAGTACATCGGCCTGAGCTTCGTGCAGCGGCCCGAGGACGTGGCCGAGGCCAAGGCCATCGCCGATGGCCGCGCCTGGATCATGGTGAAGATGGAGAAGCCGCAGGCGGTCGAGAACCTCGACGCGATCCTGGCGCTGACCGACTGCGTCATGGTGGCGCGCGGCGACCTGGGCGTGGAATGTCCCGCCGAGGACGTACCGCTGATCCAGAAGCGCATCGTGCGCGCCGCGCGCAACCGGGGCCTGCCGGTGGTGGTGGCGACGCAGATGCTGGAAAGCATGATCTCCGCCCCCGCCCCCACCCGGGCCGAGGCCTCGGACGTCGCCACCGCGGTCTTCGACGGCGCCGACGCGGTGATGCTCTCGGCCGAGAGCGCAGCGGGCCAGTACCCCTTCGAGGCGGTCAACATGATGGACCGCATCCTGTCGCGCGTGGAAAGCGACGAGGGCTGGCGCCGCCTGACCGACGCCGCCCGGCCCGAGCCGTTGGCCACCACCGCCGGCGCCATCGCCACCGCCGCCCGGCAGGTGGCCGCCACCATCGGCGCCCAGGCGATCGCCACCTTCACCTCCACCGGCTCCACCACGCTGCGCGTGGCCCGCGAGCGTCCCTCCTCGCCGATCCTGGCCCTCACGCCGGAGGAAAGCACCGCCCGCCGCCTCGCCGTGGTCTGGGGCGCCCATGCGCTCAGCTCCGCCACGCCGCATTCGATGACCGAGATGGTCGGCCGCGCCACGCGCGCCGCCGCCACCGAGGGCTTCGCCAACCGTGGCGAGGAGATCGTCGTCACCGCGGGCGTCCCCTTCGGACAGGCCGGCACCACCAATGCCCTCCGCGTCGCCACCGTCGGCGACAAGGCGCAAGACAAGAAAGGCTGATTCCCGGATGTTCCGCCGCCGGCTCCTGACGGGGCTCGTCACCGCCCTCCTTCCGCTGGGCCTTTCCCTGCTCGTCCCCACGGCGGCGCATGCGCAGAAGGACGGCTTCTACAACGTCATCGGCAACGGACCCGATGGCTCGTCCTATAACGGCACCCTCGCCATGCACCGCGTCGGGGAGGTCTCCTGGCAGGTGCTCTGGGAAACCAGCATCGGCCGCTACGAGGGCTATGCCATGTCCACCAAGGATAATTTCGCGGTGGGCTTCACGGCGGGCGGCCAGCCCGGGCTGGCGGTCTACAAGATCATGCCCAATGGCACGCTGGCCGGCCAGTGGACGCTGGTGGGCACCGACCAGGTGGGCACGGAGACGCTGAGCTTCCGCGGCAATCCCCCGCCGGGCGCCCAGGCGGCGCCGCCGGCCCAGGCCCAGCCCGCCAGGCCGGCCGCCCCCGCCCAGGGGAAGAAATAGGCTGAGGGCGGAAGTCGCTTCAGGGCAGAAGCAGGCTCCGGGGAAAAGTGGACCCGGCGCCGTTCAGCCCGCCAGGGCCGGGGCGGCGCCATGCCCCTCCGCGCCAGTCGGTCCCTCCTCCGCCGGGCGCGACGGGCCCGCAACACGCCCCGCGGCCTCGCCGGCCAGCAGCGCCCGCTTGCGCTCCACGCCCCAGCGGTAGCCGGTGAGGCCGCCGTCCTGCCCCAGCACGCGGTGGC
>NZ_BDLP01000047.1:0-19183 GCF_001950415.1 Roseomonas sp. TAS13 | reverse complement strand
GCCGGGAGGCGTGCCGCTCAGCCCGCCGTGCCGCGGCTGGTGGCGACGCGGGCGATGCCCTCGGCCACCGCCTCGCGCAGCGGGCCGTGCAGGTTCGGGTTGCCGGCGACGATGTTGCCGTGCGGCCAGGGGTCGTTGCCGTCCGGATCGGTGACGTAGCCGCCGGCCTCCTTGATCAGCACGATCCCGGCGGCGCAGTCCCAGGGCTTCAGCCCCAGCTCCCAGAAGCCCTCGTAGCGGCCCGCCGCCACCCAGGCGAGATCGAGCGCCGCGGCGCCGAATCGTCGCACGCCGGCCACCTGCGGCATCAGCTTGGCCAGGGTGGCGGAGAACTCGGCTCGCTTCGGCGCGCTGGCGAAGGGGATGCCGGTGGCGAAGAGCGCCTCCTGCATGTTGCGGCGGCCGGACACGCGCAGGCGGCGGTCGTTGAGGAAGGCGCCCATGCCCTTCTCGGCCCAGAACAGCTCGTCCATCGCCGGGTTGTAGATGACGCCGGCCATGAGTTCGGAGCTGTTCTCGCCGGTGCGCTTCTCGATGCCGACGGAGACGCACCACTGCGGGATGCCGTGCAGGAAGTTGCTGGTGCCGTCGAGCGGGTCCACCACCCAGCGCCATTCCCAGTCCTTCTCGCCGCTCTCGCCGCTTTCCTCCATCAGGAAGGCGAAGCCCGGGCGGGCCTTGGAAAGATCGGCGCGCAGGCTTTCCTCGGCGCGCAGGTCGGCCTGGGACACGAAGTCGCCGGGTCCCTTCACGCTGACCTGGAGGTTCTCGACCTCGCCGAAGTCGCGCAACAGGCGCTTGCCGGCCTTCTGCGCGGCCTGGATGACGACATTGAGCGCGGGGGAGAGTCGGGGGCTCGGGCGCATCGCGTGGATCCTCGCTGCGCCCGGGGCGTGGGGCCGGCCGGCTGCCCCCGGGGACGCTGGCGGGGGCCGCTGGCGGGATCCGGGGGGCGCGGCCCGGTCGGAAGCGCGCCGGGCGGGGAATGACGGGAAAGGGCAGGCCGCAGCCTGCCCGGATCGGGGCGCCCGGGAAAGGGCGCCGCCGGCTTCGGAAGAACCACCGCCACGGCGGCGGGGAGGGGCCGGGCCGGCGGGGCCCGGCGCGGGCCTCAGCCCTTGGCGCGCTCCACGTAGGAGGCGTCCTCGGTGCGGACCACGATCTTCTCGCCGGTGGCGATGAAGGGGGGCACCTGGGTCTTCACGCCGTTGGAGAGCATGGCGGGCTTGTAGGAGGAGGTCGCGGTCTGGTTCTTGATCACCGGATCGGCCTCGGTCACCTCCAGCACCACCGTGTCCGGCAGGTCCATGGAGACCGGGTCGCCCTCGATCAGGCGGACGTTGACGACCATGTTCTCGACCAGGAAGGGCAGGCGGTCGCCCAGGATCTCCTTGGGCACGCTGTGCTGCTCGAAGGTCTCCGGGTCCATGAGGATCAGGCTCTCACCATCGGCGTAGGAGTAGGTGTACTCCTTGTCCTCGGTGGTCAGGCGCTCCACCGTGTCCTGGGTGCGCCAGCGCTGGTCCTTCTTGGTGCCGCTCTTCACGTCGCGCATCTCGACCTGGATCACGGCGGCGCCCTTGCCGGGGGTCATGATGTTGATCTTGAGCACGGACCAGCGGCGGCCCTCGAACTCGATCACCTGGCCAGGGCGCATCTGGTTGGCCTGCTGCTTCGCCATGGGGGCGGCTCGTCCTCGGTCTTTTGAAAAGGAGCGGGCGGGCGGCGGGCGCCCGCGCTGAAGGGCGGCGTTTAGCCCCGTAGGCGCTTTCGGGCAACCGGGACCGGCATGGGGCGGGCCGTGGGGCTGGGGCGCGGCGAACGCGGGCAGGGGCGGCGGTGCCCCGTCACGGGCCGGGAAGCGGAAGGAGGCAGGGGTGCGCGTCGCCGTCTTCGGGGTGTCGGGGTCGGGCAAGTCCACCCTGGCGGGGCGCCTCGCCGCTGCGCTGGGGGTGCCGCATGTCGAGCTGGACGCGATCAACTGGCAGGCGGGCTGGCGCGACCTGAACACTCATGACCTGCCAGAATTCCGGCGGCGCGTGGCGTTGGCCGTGGCGGGGGAGGGATGGGTCAGCGACGGCAACTACGGCCGGGTGCAGGATCTTGTGCTGGACCGCGCGACGCATGTGGTCTGGCTCGACTATCCGCGCGGCCTGGTGATGCGGCGGGTCGCCTGGCGCTCCCTGCAGCGGGCGCTGACGCGGCGGGAGATCTGGCCGGGCACCGGGAACCGGGAGGCGTTCCGGCAATGGCTCGACGCGGATCACCCGATCCGCTGGGCATGGCGCACCTATGCGGAGCAGCGCCGGGCCCATGCGGCGCTGCTGGCGGACCCGGCGCTGGCGCATCTGGAATGGCACCGGCTGCGGCGTCCGGGCGAGGTGGAGCCGCTGCTCCGGCGCCTGCGGGCGGAAAATGGCGGCGGGTCGGCCGGGATGTGACCATGGCCGCGTGCGGAGAGGGGCGATCCCTTTCCCAGGCCGTCCCGCTCTGGAACCGTCAAGGCAAGGGCCGGCCTGGGTCGCGTTCCGGCACGGCGTGGCGGTAGGGCACGCCGTCCAGCGGCCGTTCCACCACCCAGTCCATGCCTTCCGGCGTGGCGAATTCCGGCCCGATCGGCGCCTTGCCGCCACCGCCCGGCGTGTCGAGCGCATAGACCGGCCAGGCCAGGCCGGTGAGGCGGCCGCGCAGGGCGCGGAGCAGGCGGCGGCCTTCGGCGATCGGCACCTCGAAGCGGGCGGTGCCGGGCGCGCGGTCGAGCTGGTGCAGGTAGTAGGGCTTCACCCGGCTGGCCAGCATGGCGCGGAAGAGGTCCTCCAGCGCGGCCTCGTTGTCGTTCACTCCGCGCAGCAGCACCGACTGGCCGAGCAGGGCCACCCCGCCCCGCGCCAGGAGGCGCAGGGCGGAACGGGCCGGGGGGGAGAATTCGCGGGCATGGTTGGCATGCACGCAGAGGAAAAGCGCCTTCTCCGTGTCCAGCGCTCCGGCTAGCGCCTCCGTGACGCGGGCGGGATCGGCCACCGGCACGCGGGAATGGAGGCGGATGACCTCGATATGCGGGATGGCGGACAGGCGGGCGACAATGGTGCCGAGGCGGCGGGGCGAGAGCATCAGCGGGTCGCCGCCGGTCAGGATCGCCTCGCGCAGTTGCGGCATGCGGGCGAAGTAGTCCAGGGCCGCGTTCAGCTCCGCCTCCGACAGCAGCCCGCCGTCCGGGCCGACCTGTTCCCGCCGGAAGCAGAAGCGGCAATAGACCGGGCAGGCCAGCAGCGGCTTCAGCAGGGCGCGGTCGGGATAGCGATGGACCACGCCCTTCACCGGGGAATGTGGATGGTCGGCGGTCGGGTCTTCCAGCTCCTGCGGGGAGGCGAGGAGTTCCGCCGCCTGCGGGATGTACTGCGCCGCGATGGGATCGGCCGGGTCGGCGCGGTCGATCAGCGCCTCCACGGCGGGCGTGACGGAGATGGCATAGCGTTCCGACACGGCCCGCAGGCCGGGTAGGGCCGCCGCGGGAACGAGGCCAGCCTCCGCCAGCGCCTCCGGGCTGCGGAGGGTGCGGGCGGGGCTCGGCATGGCGGGGCGGGAAAGGCCATCGGGCATGGCGGCCAGCAGCTAGACCAGGATGCGCGGTGGTGGAAGCGGCAGGGCCGGGGGGACTGGGCCGCGCCTGCGGGGCAACTGGATGGCGCCCCGGGTGGGCGTGGCAAGGGGGCGAGATGGCGGAGGCCACAACGAAACAGGGGCATCCCGGCCGGGATGCCCCTGTTTCGTGGTCCAGCCGGGGGGCCGGCCGCAAGGTCAGTTGTTGTTACTGACGTCCAGCGGGGTGGAGCCGGCGGAGAAGTGGCTGGCCGCAATGCTGCCGGTCGGGGCGCCGGTCACGGCCGAGGAACCCGCGTTGCTGCTGTTCCGCACGACGCTGCCCGGGGTGGCGTAGCTCCAGGCCATGTCGAAGCTGGGCGTGCCGCGGGTGGCGGAGGAGCCGGCGCTGCTGGTGTCACGGGGCGTGGAGCCGATGCTGTAGTGGCTGTAGCCGCCGCCTTCCGCCGCATGGCTCACCACGGGGGCAGCCATCAGGGTGGTGGCCATCAGGGCGGCGAGGCCGATCTTCGAGAAGGTGCGCATGGTGTTCTCCGAACTCTTCTTGAGCGGGGCTTCATCGTCCCGTTCTCATGGTCATTAGATAGGACGCTAATCTAACCGGAAAATCACCGATGTTCAGGAATGTTTGTCACAGGAAACCGGACAATTCCTGTCCCCAATCCCATGGTTCTTGGTTCAGGGCGGGAATCCTGCCTTCCGTAATCCGCCGTTTACGGCCGGCCCATGGGAGGGCTTCAGTGAGGCGTGGGCCCGGGCTCCCCAAAGCTTTCCGGTATGTGGGTTGAGGCGGAACAATGCACGCGTCGTCATCGCCGTCGCGCCAGGATGGGGTGGAGGCGCTATAAGCCCGATGACATGCCGTCTCCCCGATCCCCCCTGTCCCGGCCGGACTGGCTTCCCGAACGCCTCGCTGCCCGGCTGCCGGCGCTGCGCCGCCGTGCCCTGCTCCTGGCGGATACCAGGGCCTTCTTCACCGCCCGTGGCTATACGGAGGTGGAAACCCCCGCGCTGGTGCCGGTTCCGGGCATGGAGGTACACCTGCAGGGCTTCCGCTCCCGCTTCCGCCCGCATCTGGGACCGGGGGAAGCGCGGGACCTCTGGCTGCGGACCTCGCCCGAACTGGCACTGAAGCGGCTGCTGGTCGCCGGAGCCGGGCCGGTCTTCGAGCTGGCGCGGGTCTGGCGGAACGGCGAGGTCTCGCCCCGCCACGCACCGGAGTTCACCATGCTGGAATGGTACGCGCCGGGCCTGCCGCTGGACGGGATGATGGACGAGGCCGAAGCGCTGCTGCGCGCCGTCCTGCCACCCCGCGTGGCGCAGCGCGGCGTTGAGACGGATCTCCGCCAACCTTTCGAGCGCATCCCGGTGGCGGAGGCCTTCCGGCGCTGGTGCGGCGGGCTGGACATCCTCGCCACGCTGGGGCCCGATGGGGAGGGGGACGGCGCGGCGCTGCGTGCCGCGGCGCGGGCGGCGGGGCTGGAGGCGCCGGAGGGCGAGGGCTGGGAGGAACTGTTCTTTCGCCTGATGCTGGACCATGTGGAGCCGCATCTCGGGCGCGAACGGGCGAGCTTCCTGACCCATTGGCCGGCCCCCCAGGCGGCGCTGGCCCGGCGCGACCCGTCGGCCCCCCGGGCGGCGCTGCGCTTCGAGCTTTTCGTGGCCGGGATCGAGCTGGCCAACGCCTTCGACGAACTGACCGACCCGGCGGAACAGCGCGGCCGCTTCGAGCGTGACGTGGCCGAGCGGCGGCGCCTCTATGGCGAGGAAGGCTGGGAGGTGGACGAGGATTTCCTGCGCGCGCTGGAGCACGGCATGCCCGGCGGCAGCGGGATCGCGCTGGGCTTCGACCGGCTGGCCATGCTCGCGGCGGGGGTGGAGGACATCGCCCTCACGCGATGGCTGGGGAACTGGCCCTATGGGTGAGGCGGCTGTCCTGGGAAGGAAGTGCGCTTCCGTGGGCTTTTGTCAGGGCACCCAAGCGCGCCAGGCTGGCCAGGCTTCGACGGCGGCGGCCAGGGCGGCATAGCCGCCTTGATTCGGGTGTGCCCCATCGCCGGAGCGGACTTCCGCCGCCCAGTCTGGGCAGTCCCGCACCACCGGATGTAAGGGCAGGAAGGGAATGCCAAGCCCGGCGCAGAGGGGCGCCAGGGCCTGGGCGAGGGTCTCCACCCCGGAATCCGCCAGGGAATCGCCGGCCGGAATGGGGCCCAGCATGAGCGTCGGACGAGCGGTACCCTTCAGGATGGCGGCGGCGTTCTCCAGGCTGCGTGGCAGCGGCACGCGCGGTGCGCCATCCTCGATCACACAGTCGTTGGCACCAAAGGCGAAGAGCAGTCGGCCATCCTGTTCCGCCGGCAGGCGGCGGGCCGCTTCCTCCTGCCAGCGGCCGGCGATGTCGGTGCTGGTGTCACGGCGGATGCCAAGATTGTAGAGGGTGACGTCATGGCCGCGTTGCCGCGCGGTGGCGCAGACACGGCCCGCCCAGCCCAGCATCGTGTCATCGCCGGTGCCGTTGCTGAAGCTGTCGCCGAAAACACAGAGACGGAAACGGATCATCGGCCACGCCCCATCAGACCGCCTCGCGCGGCGCGGCCCTGCGGGTGACGAGGAGCTGGTTCACGCGGAAGCCCTCGACATCGACCACCTCGAAGGTGAAGCCGGCGATCTCCATCTTGTCGGCCTTGCGCGGCACACGGCGGAGGTGGTGCATGACGAAGCCGCCGGCGGTCTCGTAGGGGCCGGAATCCGGCGAGATCGGGATGCCCAGGACCTGCACCACGTCGGCCATGGGGGCGATGCCGTCCACCAGCCAGGAATTCTCGTCGCGCTGGACGATGACGCTTTCCTCGAAGGGATCGGCGAGGCCGCCGACCAGCACCGCCAGCACGTCCTTGTAGGTGATGACGCCGACCACCATGGCGTACTCGCTGACCACCACGGCGAAGCCGGCCTTCTGCGCCTCGAACTGGGACAGCACCTCCCAGAGGTCGAGCGTGTCCGGCACCACCGGGGCGTCGCGGCGCAGCCGGGCCGGGTCGATGCCGCCCGGTCCCTCGTTCAGCACGGCGGCCAGGACATCCTCGGCGCGGGTGAGGCCGAGCACGCGGTCCAGGCTGCCATCGCAGACCGGGTAGCGGGAATAGGGGTGACGGCGGACCTTCTCCTGCCAGATCTCGGGGGATTCCTTGATGTCCAGGTACACGATCTCGTCGCGCGAGGTCATGGCCGAGGCGGCGGTGCGCTCGCGCAGCGCCAGGACGTTCTCGATCAGCCGGTGCTCGCCCGCCTCCAGCGCGCCGGAGGTCACGCCGGCGGCCAGGGTGGCGCGGAGCTCCTCGGCCGTGACCAGCTCCGCCGCCGAGGTGGTGGGCATGCCCAGCATCCGCAGGACGGCGTCCGCCAGCCGGCTGAAGACGAAGACCAGCGGGCGCAGCAGGCGCACCGCCAGCGCGGGGAACCAGCCGACCGAGAGGGCCACCTTCTCCGGCGCCTGCATGGCGATGCGCTTGGGCACCAGGTCCGCCAGCAGCACGAAAAGCATCGTGACCAGCAGGAAGGAGAGGACCGAGCCGGCGGTGGCGGCGGTGGTGGGGCTCAGCCCCGCCTCCAGCAGTGCCACGGAGAAGGGCGGGGAAAGCAGGCCCTCGCCGATCACGCCGCCGAGCACGCCGACGGCATTCAGGCAGATCTGGATGGCGGTGACGACGCTGGCCGTGTCGCGACGCAGCGCCAGGAAGCGGCTGGCGCGCAGGTCGCCTTCCTGCGCCAGGATGCGCAGGCGCGTCTCGCGCGCGGCGGCAAAGGAGATTTCCGCCAGGGAGATGACCACGCTGGCCACGACCAGCAGAAAGGTCAGGAAAAGTCCCAGGGCGATGTCCAAGCGGCGCTTCCTTTGTTGCGGCCCGGCCGGACCCGTTCAGCCTGCGGCTTGGGCGATGGCGGCGTTCATGGCCCGGACGCCCGCGGCCGGCCCTTCGGGGTGCTTCCATACCGCCCCGACGACGGCCAGGAAATCCGCCCCGGCCCGCACCAGGGGTGCGCAGTTCGTGGCGTCGATACCGCCGATGGCGACGGAGGGAACCTCCATCACCTCCGCCCACCAGGAAAGCAGCTCGGGTTCCGCCCGGTGGACCGTCTCCTTGGTGGCGGTCGGAAAGAAGGCGCCGAAGGCGACATAGTCGGCGCCGGTCTCCCCCGCCTGCATGGCGAGGTGGCGGGAGGCATGGCAGGTGATGCCCAGGATGCCGTCGCCCAGCAGCTCCCGCGCGGCCGCCTGGTCGCCGTCCTCCTGGCCCAGATGCGCGCCGTCGCAGCCGGTCTGCACGGCGAGGTCGGCACGGTCGTTCAGCAGGAAGGCGACGTCGCGCGCCTGCGCCACGGGGCGCAGCGCGTCGACGGCGCGGCGGATGGCGTCGTCATCCGCCTCCTTGAGCCGGAGCTGGACGCAGGCGACGTCGCCCGCATCCAGCGCCCGGGCGAGCTCCTCCGCGAAGCGGGCCGGCTCCAGCGCCGGCGGCGTCACCAGGTAGAGTCGGCAGCCGGGGGCCTCCCCGGACGCCTGCTTCGCGGAGGCGGCCATCAGAGCGGCGACTTGTACACGTCGATGATGGCGGAGAGCAGCTTCAGCGCCTCGGGCTTGGAGCGCTGGAAGCTGTTGCGGCCCACGATCGAGCCGTTGCCGCCGCCGGCATGGATGCCCCTGGCCATTTCCACCATCGCGTCATGGGTGCCGGCCTCGCCGCCGGAGAAGACCACGAGGCGGCGACCGCCGAAGCAGGCCTGCACCACGTGCCGGATGCGCCCGGCCAGGGTGGCGATGTCGGGGACCGGGAACTTCTCGTAGGTCTTCTTCGCGGCATCCAGCGAGATCGCCTCGGCCGGCGGCTTCACCTTGATGATATGGGCGCCGGTGAGCGCGGCCATGTGCGCGGCATAGGCGCAGATGTCGAGCGCGGTCTCGCCCACCTTGTCCAGCATCGGGCCGCGCGGATAGGACCAGACCACCACGGCGAGGCCGGTGGCCTTGGCTTCCTCGGCCAGCTCGCGCAGTTCCTCCATCATCTCGAACTGGTATTCCGAGCCCGGGTAGATGGTGAAGCCGATCGCCGAGCAGCCGAGGCGCAGCGCATCCGCCACCGTGCCCGTCACCGCCTGGTCCTTTGTGGTGGAAAGGGAGTTGGAGGAGTTGACCTTCAGGATGGTCGGCACCGTGCCGGCGAAGCTGGCGGCGCCCGCCTCGATCATGCCAAGCGGCGCGGCATAGGCGTTCAGCCCTGCCTCGATCGCCAGCTCGAAGTGGTAGCGCGGGTCATAGGCCGCCGGGTTGGGCGCGAAGGAGCGGGCCGGGCCGTGCTCGAAGCCCTGGTCCACCGGCAGGATCACCATCTTGCCGGTGCCGGCCAGCTTCCCGCTGTTCAGGATGCGGGCGATGTTGGTCTTGGTGCCGGGATTGTCGCTCTCGTACCAGGAGAGGATCTCCCGGACCTGCGGGGTGAGCTGCATCGCGTTTCCCTTTCCTTCTTGCGGCCCCGTGGGGCCCCCGTGGATGTTCCCCGACGCCGTGCCGCGTCGCATTTTCGGGAACGGGTGATAGATTCCCGGAAAGTGCCGCCCTGGAAAGTGCCGCCTGTCTAGCCGCCTCCGGCCTTCCCTGTCATCTCGCCGCCGGTTGGCGATGTCGTGAGCCAGCGGCGCAGGATCGCCATCCCGCCGGGGCGGCGCAGGTCGATGCCATCCAGCGACAGCGCCTCTGGCGCCCGTCCATGCAGCACCGCCCCCACCGCCTGGCCCGCCCCCGCCACCTGGGCGAAGGCGGGACGGGTTTCCGCCAGGATCAGCTCCCGCCAGCCCTCGCGCAGTGCCCGCAGTGCCAGCCCCGGCATGGCGCCGCAATCCAGCAGGGTGCGGCAGGGCAGGGCGGGATGCCGCGCCCGCGCCAGGCGGATCACGGCGGCGAAGCCCGCGGGGCCGGGCCAGGTGGCGGCGCCGGGGGCGGAAAGCAGCACCGCGCCCCGTCCGCCGCCGGCCTCCGTCACGGCGCGCAGCACGGCCTCGGCCTCGCGCAGCCCGTGCACCGTGACTGCCGGCAGCCAGGAAAGGCCCGCCGGGGCCGGGCCGGGGGTTTCCCGGGCCACGTGCCGCGGGGCTGCGCCCGCTTCGTCCCCGGGCACGCCTTCCGGTCCGTCTCCGGGCCCTTCTCCGGGCCCATTTCCGGGATCGGTGCGGCTCGCGATCCGGCCCATGGCCTGGCTCCCTGTTTTGCCATCGGTTTTGCCGCCCGCGCGGCCAGCGTGGCGTTGACCCTCGCGCCATGCCATGCCTAATGCCCCAGGATATCACGCGTTCGGGGTTCTTGCTTGATGGCGGATCGTTTGGGCGAAGCCGCGGCGCGGCTGGAAGCGGCGGTGGAGCGTCTGGCTGCCGCGGCCTCGCGCCCCCGCTCGTCCATCTCGGAGGAAGAGGTGGCGGAGCTGGGCCGGCGCCTGGACTCGACCCTGGCCAGGCTGCGGCTTGCCCTGGCCCGGGAGGAGTCCGAAGGGGAGATGGAGGCCGAGCCGGAGTCCGAGGACCTGTCCCTCGACGCGGCCGGGGACGAGGAAGGTGGCGAGGAGGCCGGGCAGGCCAAGGGCGCGGCCGGGCCGGAGCCGGAGGATGCTCCGCAGCGCCGGACGGAACCCCAGAACAGGCAGGAGGTCTAGGGCTTGGGTCAGGTCACCGTTCGCGTCGGCGGCTACAGCCACCCCGTTTCCTGCGAGGACGGGCAGGAGGCGCATCTCGTCGCCCTGGCGGCGGAGGTGGACCGCCGGGTCCATTCCGTGCGCGCCATGGGCGGCTCCTTCGGCGAGAACCGGCTGCTGCTGCTGGCCGCCCTGCTGCTGGCCGACGAGGTGCATGACCTGAAGGTCGAGCTCTCCCGGGCCCGGGCCGGGCAGCCCACCCTGGACAACCCCGCGATGGCCGAACGTCTGGTCCGCGTCGCGGAGAGGATCGAGGGCATTGCGGCGGGGCTCGAGCGCCCTTAACTAGGTCGGGCGGGGCTGCCTTTCGCGCCAGGTATCTCATCCCCGGGGCCAATGTGCATCCTCCGGGAACTGGCTCTGTCCGGACCGTGGTCCGGGTATCTGGTGCCCACCTGCTTCAGCAGGCCTTGGGAGGATGAATCGCCAGCGGTCATGGTGGCTCCGCACTTCGTTTCCGATCCCGGTGAACTCGCCGCCGCCAAGGCGCGGCTGCGGAACGAGATGCTGGCGCAGCGCGCCGGCATCGCCACGCCGGAGGCCGCCGAAGCCGTGGCGCGGGTGGTCCTGGATGGGATGCCGCCGCCGCCGGGCGCCGTGGTGTCCGGCTACTGGCCCATGGGGGATGAACTGGACCCGCGGCCGCTTCTGGCGGCGCTGGCCTCGCGTGGCCATGCCGTCGCCTTGCCGGTGACAACGCGGCGCGGCCAGCCCCTGCGCTTCCGGCAATGGCGGCCGGGCGAGCCTCTGCTGCCCGTCCGCTTCGGCCTGTCGGAGCCGTCGCCCGAGGCGCCGGAACTGCGTCCCGACTGGCTGCTGGTGCCGCTGCTGGCCTTCGACCGGCGCGGGCAGCGGCTGGGCTATGGCGCGGGCTATTACGACCGCACGCTGGAGGTTTTGCCGGGTGCCGTGGCGCTCGGCTTCGCCTATGCCGGGCAGGAGGTGCCGCGCGTCCCCACCGGGCCGGGCGACCGGCCGCTGCGGGCCGTGGCGACGGAGCGCGGCGTAATCCATTGCGAACCGCCGCCCTGCGGAGAGGGTTCCGAGGAGAAGGCTTGAGAATACTGTTCCTGGGCGACGTGGTGGGGCGCAGCGGGCGCGATGCCCTGATTTCCCGCCTGCCCGCGCTGCGGCGCGAACTCGCCACCGACCTCGTCGTGGTGAATGCGGAGAATGCCAGCCACGGCTTCGGCCTCGCCCCCGACATGGCGCGGGCCTTCCTGGAGGCCGGGGTGGACGTGCTGACGCTGGGCAACCATGCCTGGGACCGCAAGGAGATCATTCCCTTCATGGAAGGGGAGCCGCGCATCATCCGCCCGATCAACTTCCCGCCCGGCACGCCGGGGCGCGGCGCCACGGTGGTCGAGGTCTCCGGCGGGCGGCGGGCGCTGGTGGTCAATGTCATGGGCAGGCTGTTCATGGAGCCGCTGGACGACCCCTTCCGCGGCGTGCAGGCGGAACTGGCGAGGCACGTCCTGGGCGGGCCGGTGGGCACGCCCGGCACGATCCAGGCGGCGGTGGTGGACATCCATGCCGAGGCGACCAGCGAGAAGCTGGCCTTCGGGCATTCCTTCGACGGGCGCGCCTCGCTGGTGATCGGCACGCACACGCATGTGCCGACGGCGGATCACCAGGTGCTGGAAGGCGGCACCGCCTACATGACCGATGCCGGGATGTGCGGCGACTACGACAGCGTGATCGGCATGAGCAAGGGCGCCTCGGCGCTGCGCTTCTGGCGCCGGATGCCGGGCGAGCGGCTTTCCCCGGCCGAGGGCGAGGCGACGCTCTGCGGCGCGCTGGTGGAGACGGACGACGCCACGGGTCTCGCCAAGCGCATTGGCCCGTTGCGGGTCGGCGGGCGGCTGGCGGCGGTCAAGCCGGGCTTCTGAGCCAGGGTTCCGGTGCCGGGTGGCGGAGACCGCGGACAAGTCTGAGAACTGCTCGCAACGCCGCCGTTCCCATGCCAGGATGACTCGCATGGACAGCCTGCCGCCCGACCCCCACGCCATCACCACGCCGGAACAACTGGCTGAGTACTACGCCCCGCCCGGGCCGGTGGTGCTGCGCAAGGTCAGCCCGGTGGTGGATGCCACCGCCGCCGCCTTTATCGCCCACAGTCCCTTCTGCGTACTCTCCACCGTGGGGAAACGCGGCGCGCATGGCACGCCGCGCGGCGATGCGCCGGGCTTCGTGGCGGTGCTGGACGAGCGCACCCTGGCGCTGCCGGACCGGCGCGGCAACAACCGGATCGACGCGCTGCGCGACGTGCTGGACGACCCGCGCGTGGCGCTGCTCTTCCTGGTGCCCGGCTCGGGCGAGACCCTGCGCGTTTCCGGGCTGGCGCGGCTGACCACCGACCCGGCGCTGCGCGCGCGGCTGGCCATGGAAGGGCGCGAGCCCGCCACGGTGATGCTGGTCGCGGTGCGGGAGGTCTTCATGCAGTGCCGCCGGGCGGTGGCACGGGCGAAGCTCTGGCCCTGCGACGCACGCCCGGCGGGGACGCCGACGCCGGGGCAGATGATCGCCGCCCATACCGGCGGAATGGTCGATGCAGCCGAGGTCGATGCGCGCTCGCCGGATCTGGAAAAGCACCTCTACTGAGGCCGGCGGCGGGGCGGGCGCCGGGCGTCATGCTGGCCGTCCGCCGCGCCCGGGGCTATAGGTGCCGCCAAACCCTTCCTATTCCTGACGTTACGGGCACAGACGACCATGGCCGGCCATTCGCACGCCAAGAACATCATGCACCGCAAGGCGGGGCAGAGCGCCAAGAAGGCCCAGGCCTTCGGCAAGCTGATCCGCGAGATCACCGTCTCCGCCAAGGCGGGGATGCCCGACCCGGCGCACAACCCGCGCCTGCGCGCCGCGGTGAAGGCCGCGCTGACGGCGAACATGCCGCGCGACACGGTGGACCGCGCCATCAAGCGCGTCGCCGCCGGGACGGACACGGACAACTACGACGAGGTCCGCTACGAGGGCTATGGCCCGGCGGGCGTGGCCATCATCGTCGAGGCGCTGACCGATAACCGCAACCGCACCGCCTCCGACCTCCGTTCCGCCTTCTCCAAGTTCGGCGGGGCGATGGGCGAGACGGGCTCGGTGAGCTTCCAGTTCGAGCGTGGCGGCGTCATCACCTACAAGCAGGACGTGGCCTCCGAGGAGGCGATGATGGAGGCGGCGATCGAGGCGGGCGCCAGCGACGTGGAGACCTATGACGGCGTCCACGAGGTCACCACCTCGGTCGAGGACTTCACCGCGGTGCGCGATGCGCTGGAGGAGAAGTTCGGCGCGGCGGAAAGCGCGAAGCTCGAATGGTGGCCGAACGTGTCCGTGGACCTGAACGAGGAGCAGGCGCAGTCCGTGCTCAGGCTCGTGGAGGTGCTGGACGACCACGACGACGTGCAGAACGTCTATGCCAATTTCGAGGTCTCGGACGAGATCGCCAACAAGCTCTCGGCCTGAGGGACCGGCCTGGGTTCCCGGATGGCGGGCTTCGGGGGGAGCCGGCCGCCGGCGCGGAACACGTATGGCCTGTGGGGGGAATGGCATGTCGGGCAGCGTCCGCATCCTGGGGCTGGACCCCGGGCTGCAACACACGGGCTGGGGGCTGATCGAGAGCAGCGGCTCCCGCCTGCGGCACTTGGCGGACGGGGTGATCAGCACCACCGCCGACCTGCCGCTCGCGGAGCGGCTGTCGCAGATCTACCGCGCCCTGCGCGCGATCCTGGACCTGCACCAGGCCGACGAGGCGGCGGTGGAGCACACCTATGTCAACAAGAACCCCGGCGCCGCGCTGAAGCTGGGCCAGGCGCGCGGCGTGGTGCTGCTGGCACCCTCGCTCGCGGGGATCGAGGTGGCCGAGTACCAGGCCATGGAAGTCAAGCGTGCCGTGGTCGGCACGGGCCATGCCGACAAGGTGCAGGTGACGGACATGGTGCGGCGGCTGCTGCCCGGTGCCGTGATCCGGCGCGCGGATGCGGCGGATGCGCTGGCGGTCGCGATCTGCAACGCGCATCACCGGGGCAGCCGCATGGCGCTGGCGCGGATGGCGAACCTCGCCGTCAGCCAGCCGCGATAGGGAGAGAGCGATGATCGGCAAGCTGCGCGGCGTGCTGGATTCGGTGCATGAGGGCGGCTGCATCCTGGACGTGAACGGGGTGGGCTATGTCGTCGCCGCCTCCTCCCGCGCCGTGGCCGCACTGCCGCCGCCGCCGGCCCAGGGCACGCTCTGGATCGAGACGGTGGTGCGCGAGGACGCGATCACCCTCTATGGCTTCGCCGATGCGGCGGAGCGGGACTGGTACCGGCTGCTGACCGCGATCCAGGGCGTGGGGCCGAAAGTGGCGCTGGCGCTGCTGTCCACGCTGAGCCCGGCGGACCTCGCCGCCGCGCTGATGGCGGGGGACCGGGGCGCACTGGGCCGCGCGCCGGGTGTGGGGCCGAAGCTGGCGGCGCGGCTGGTGGCGGAGCTGCGCGACCGGGTGGGGGCGATGCCGACCGGCAGCTTCAGCGTGACGATCCCGCCGCCGGTGCCGGCGGGCGCGGCGGAGGAGACGGTTTCCGCGCTGCTGAACCTCGGCTGGAAGCGGGCCGAAGCGGCGGCGGCGGTGAACCGGGTGCGCGAGCGGCTGGGTGACGGGGCAGGGCTGAGCGAGATGATCCGCGAGAGCCTGAAGGAGCTGGCGCCGCGTTGAGGTGGCGGAGGGCGCCTCCCGGGGGCGCCCTCCGCTGTCCATTGCCCCTGTGAGGTCCCTTGTCAGGCGGCCTTGCGCTGCTCGACCACCACCGTGTCCACCGGATCGGCGGGTTCGTAGAGCATCCGGGTCACGGCGCCGGCCACCATGGCGCCCAGGATCGGCGCGACCCAGAACAGCCAGAGCTGGCCGACATATTCGGCACCCGCGAACAGGGCGGGGCCGGTGCTGCGGGCCGGGTTCACCGAGGTGTTGGTGACGGGGATCGAGACCAGGTGGATCAGCGTCAGCGCCAGGCCGATGGGGATGCCGGCGAAGCCCGTGGCGGCACCCTTCGAGGTCGTGCCGATGATGATCAGCAGGAAGAAGAAGGTCAGCAGCAGTTCGGTCAGGAAGGCTGAGCCCAGGCCGTACTTGCCCGGGCTGAGCGCGCCATAGCCGTTGGCCGCGAAGCCGCCCGGCACCCAGCCCGGCTGTCCGGAGGCGATGATCCAGAGCGCCGCCGCGGCGATGATCGCGCCGGCGACCTGGGCCACGATATAGGGCACCACATGCCGGTTGGCGCAGCGGCCCGCCGACCAGAGGCCCAGCGTGACGGCCGGGTTGAAGTGGCCGCCCGAGATGTGCCCGACCGCATAGGCCATGGTGAGCACGGTCAGCCCGAAGGCGAAGGCGACGCCCAGGAAGCCGATGCCCAGCGCATCCGGGAACTTGGCCGCCAGCACGGCGGCGCCGCAGCCGCCGAAGGTGAGCCAGAAGGTCCCGAAGAATTCGGCGACGACGCGCCGTCCGGTGTCGTTGTGCATGCGAGACTCTCGATCGTTGATGGAGTCGATCAGTCGCGACCCGGAAATGAGTATTTGCCGCTTCTCAAATCTGCGGAAGCGATTCATTTTTTGCACTGCAATGGCTTGGGGAGGCGGGCCTCCGGGGTGGGGCGGCCGCCGTCTCGCCGGAACCGGCGCGGGACCCCGCGACTTGGCGGCCTGATCCCTCTATGTTCCCGCCATGAGCGATCATGATGCCCGCCTGACCAGCGGGGCGCGGCTGGAGGAGGACGGCAACGATGCCGCCCTCCGCCCACAGACCCTGGCCGATTTCACCGGGCAGCCCGCGCTGCGCGAGAACCTTTCCGTCTTCGTCCAGGCCGCGCGCGAGCGCGGCGAGGCGATGGACCACGTGCTGCTCTTCGGGCCGCCGGGCCTAGGCAAGACCACGCTGGCCCAGATCGTGGCGCGGGAACTGGGGGTGGGGTTCCGCGCCACCTCCGGCCCGGTGCTGCAGCGGGCGGGGGACCTGGCGGCGATCCTGACCAACCTGCAGCCGCGCGACGTGCTCTTCGTGGACGAGATCCACCGCCTGCAGCCGGCGATCGAGGAGACGCTCTATCCGGCGATGGAGGATTTCCAGCTCGACCTGATCATCGGGGAGGGGCCGGCGGCGCGGACGGTGCGGATCGACCTGCCGCCCTTCACGCTGGTCGGCGCCACCACCCGGGCCGGCCTGCTGGCCACCCCGCTGCGCGACCGATTCGGGATTCCCCTGCGGCTCCAGTTCTACTCGGCGGAGGAGCTGGAACGGATCGTGGCACGTGGTGCGGGAAAGCTGGGCTTCGAGCTCACGCCAGACGGGGCGCGGGAGATCGCCACCCGGTCCCGCGGCACGCCCCGCATCGCCGGGCGGCTGCTGCGCCGGGTGCGGGACTTCGCGGCCGTGGCCGGGCGGCCGGCGGACCGGGCGCTGGCTGATGACGCCCTGCGGCGGCTGGAGGTGGACGTGCTGGGCCTGGATGCGATGGACCGGCGCTACCTCCGGCGGCTGGCGGAGCATCATGGTGGCGGGCCGGTGGGGGTGGAGACGCTGGCGGCCGCGCTGGCGGAAAGCCGGGACACGCTGGAGGAGGTGATCGAGCCCTTCCTGATTCAGGAGGGACTGATCCTGCGCACCCAGCGGGGCCGCGTGCTGGGCCTGCCGGGCTGGCGGCATCTCGGCCTTGCCCCGCCGCGCAACGCGGTGGCGGCACAAGGCGACCTGCTGATGGACGAGGGCTGATGAGCGCCCATCGCTACCCTGTCCGTGTCTATTTCGAGGACACCGACGCCGGCGGCGTCGTCTATCACGCCAACTATCTGAGATGGGCCGAAAGAGCCCGGACCGAATCCTTGCGCGACATGGGCTTGCCGCACGGTCTTCTCGTGGAACGTCACAATTTGTTCCTCGTGGTGCGGCGCGCCGAAGTGGAGTATCTGCGGCCGGCCAGGCTGGATGAGGCCCTGATCGTGGAGACCCGCGTGCTGCGGGTCGGCGGGGCCTCGGTCGAGCTGGCGCAGGATGTGGTGGATGAGGCCGGCGCCTACCGGGCGCGCCTCAAGGTGACCCTGGTCTGTGTGTCGCGCGACGAGCTTCGCGCCGCGCGCATCCCGGAGCCCTGGTCCAGCGCCCTGCGGGATGTGGTGTCTCCCCCGGCAGGCTGAGGGGCCGCGCGGGGGAGGATGAACAGGGCGGGGGCCCGGTAATGGAGGATGCCCGTGGGTGAGGGCGTGACGGCGACCAATCTGGCGCCGATGGCACATGACCTGTCGCTCTGGAACTTGTTCCTCCAGGCCGACTGGGTCGTGAAGCTGGTGATGCTCGGGCTGCTGTTCGCCAGCATCTGGGTCTGGGCGATCGTCTTCGAGAAGGTGACCTCGGTGCGCCGCGCGAACCGCGCCGCCGATGCCTTCGAGGAGAAGTTCTGGTCCGGCGGATCGCTGGAGGAGCTCTACCGCAGCGAGGGCGAGCGCCCGAACCATCCGATGGCGGCCGTCTTCGGCTCCGGGATGCGGGAATGGCAGGCCAGCGCCCAGGCCTCGGTCGGCTCCGCCATCTCGCTGATGGGCGTCAAGGAACGCGCCGACCGCGCCATGGGCGTGACCGTCGGGCGCGAGATGGAGCGCATGGAGCGCTGGATGGTGTTCCTGGCCTCGGTCGGCTCGGTGGCGCCCTTCATCGGGCTGTTCGGCACGGTCTGGGGCATCATGAATTCCTTCGCCGCCATCGCCGGCAACAACAACACCAACCTCGCCGTGGTGGCGCCGGGCATCGCGGAGGCGCTCTTCGCCACGGCGATCGGCCTCGTGGCCGCGATTCCGGCGGTGCTGGCCTACAACAAGATCAACACCGACCTGTCGCGCTACGCGGCGCGGCTGGAGGCCTTCGCGTCGGAATTCGGCACGATCCTCTCGCGCCAGGCCGACGAGACGCCGGCGGGGCGCTGAAGCATGGGCATGTCCACAGGCGGCCCCAATGGGGGCAAGGGACGCTCCCGCTACCGCCCCATGGCCGAGATCAACGTCACGCCGCTGGTGGATGTGATGCTCGTGCTGCTGATCATCTTCATGGTGGCGGCGCCGCTGATGACCTCCGGCGTGCCGGTGGACCTGCCCAAGACGGCGGCGGCGCCGCTGAACCAGGAGACGGAGCCGCTCACCGTCTCGGTGAACCCGGAGGGGCGGATCTTCCTCCAGGACACCGAGGTGCAGATGGAGAACCTGGTGCCGCAGCTCCAGGCCATCATGCAGAACCAGCCGCCGGGCGCGCCGGAGCGGCGCATCTTCGTGCGCGGCGACCGCACCAACAGCTATGGCCGCATCATGGAGGTCATGGGCGCCATCGTGTCCTCCGGCTTCACCCGTGTCGCCCTTCTCGCGGAACAGCCTTCCGGCGCGGCCCCGGCGGGCCGCGGCGCGGCGTCCGGGCAGGCTCCGGGCCAGGGCGCGGCGCGCGCGCCGGCGCGCTGAGGCCGGGGAAGGAACGAACCCACGATGCGCTGGCCGCGCGGATTGCGGGAATGGGCGTACGTCTCGGCGGCGCTCCACCTCCTCGCCTTCCTGGTGATCCTGATCCAGCTCCCCGCCCGCAAGGTCGATGAGCCGATGGAGCAGGGCATTCCCATCGAGGTGATCACGCCCGAGGCGGCGCAGCTCGCCCAGGCGGACAAGCCCTCGCCATCCCCGAGCAGGACGGCCGCCGCGAAGGACGAGCCCCTGCCGCTGCCGCCGCCGGTCGAGCCGCCGCTGCCGGAGCCCGTCTCGGCCCCGCCGCCGCCGCCCCCGCCGCCACCGGCTCCGGCCCTGGCACCGACCTCGGCCGCGCCCTCCACCGCCGACAGGC